>JAIXQK010000073.1 GCA_027485795.1 Oxalobacteraceae bacterium | reverse complement strand
CAGCGTACGCCGGAACAAGCGGGCTCTTGGTGGCCGTGTTGGGCAGACTGGCTTGCGCAGGGCCAAGCGCAACGCCCTGCGGTACCAGTCAAGAGTGACGATATCGATCTCCCCGCAGCCCCGGGCGAGTATGTGCTGATGCGCTAGCGTCTGCAGCAGCAGGTCTTACTCGGCTAGCGCAGTTGTGCAGTTGCGCAGTCGTGATGTGTGCGGTGGCTGGGTTACTATCGTGTGTCAATCGCACGAGCATTCACCAACATGGCAGAACCCGAGATCCGCGCTGGCCAATCTATCGAATTATTGAAGGCGCTTCATATCCTGACGCGTGACGGTAAGATGAATCAGGACAGTCGGCGCAAGTTGAAGCAGGTATATCACCTGTTTCAGTTCATCGAACCTTTGCTGCAGCAGCTACATGAAGCGCAGCGCCCGTTTTCATTGGTGGACCACGGTGCGGGCAAGTCCTATCTCGGTTTCATTTTGTACGATTTGTTCTTCAAGCAGCACGAGGATGGTGCTTGGATTCACGGTATTGAGGTGCGTGAGGACCTGGTGAGCCGTGCGCGATCATTGGCCGAGCAGTTAGGCTTCACGCGTATGCGTTTTCATCATCTGTCGGTGGCTGATTCAATGACATCGACTGACTTGCCCGAGCAGGTCGATGTTGTCACTGCCTTGCATGCCTGCGATACAGCCACTGATGATGCGATCAGCTTTGCGCTAAAAAAGCGCGCGCGCTTCATTGTTCTGGTGCCTTGTTGTCAGGCGGAGGTAGCGGCGCAACTAAGGCAATTGAAAGCACAAATGCTGGCGCGCGATGCGCTTAGCGAGGTGTGGCGTCATCCGATTCATACGCGTGAATTCGGTAGCCATCTGACCAATGTGCTGCGCTGTTTGCAGCTTGAAGCGCATGGTTATCAGCTGAATGTGACTGAACTGGTGGGTTGGGAGCATTCGATGAAGAACGAGCTAATTATTGCCAGCTATAAGAATTTGCCGCGTCAGCGTGCTACGCAAAGGTTGCAGGAGGTAATGGCAGCTGTGGGCTTGGAGAATATGCGTCAGCGCTTTTGGCTACCGCAGGAGACGCCAATCTCGGCGTCTTAGTGGTGCAGATCACGCTGCCGGGTTGGCAGCAACGCGGTGCTCGGCATTGAGTGGCTGGCGATAAAAATCTCGTGCAGCAACAAGCTGAAGCTGCCAACCAGCATCACCATCGCCGCAACAAACAGAAACGCGATCAGAGAACCCAGCCGCAGACTGAACAGATCATCGGCAAACAGGGCAACCACCACCGCGCATATGGTCGCCATGCTGACCGAAGAAAAGCTGACTGCGCGATGAACCACTTCGGCGCGTTGGTACAGCACCACCAGTTCATGCTGCAGCAGCGCGCGCACACCGCCAGCGGATAGCCGCTGCTCGAGAACCTCTTGGCGATCACTGATGCGCTCAAGGCGGTTGTTCAATACCCGCATCTGCAGCAAAACGCCCAGCATGAGGAATGCCGGGGTAATCGACAGGCTGATGAGGTTACTGATGTCGCCGAACAGGGATTGCATGGAGTGGCTATGTTTTTGATCTTCCGCCTCCAGAATACACAAAGCGGCGCTCGTGCGCACGGTTTATCTGATTGCTGACCGCGGCGGCGCCAAGTTTGACTTCGCTGGTGGGCAGGGAAGTGCGCGTGTTGCAGTGCAAACTTAGGGTGGACTCGATAATCCATTTTGTTTTTTCTTGGAAATCGAATAACTTTGCGGCTGTTGCCCGGATCTAACCCCCACATAACAAGATGTCAGACATTATTCTCGAGACCCGCGGCTTGACACGGGAGTTCAAAGGCTTCGTTGCGGTCAGCCAGGTCGATCTGCGCGTCCAGCGTGGCCATATTCACGCCCTGATTGGCCCAAATGGCGCTGGCAAGACCACTTGCTTCAATTTGCTGACCAAGTTCATCGCACCAAGCGCCGGGCAGATTCTGTTCAATGGTCGTGACATCACTATGCTGCGGCCCGCACAGATCGCACGCATGGGCATCATCCGCTCATTCCAAATCTCGGCGGTATTCCCGCATTTGTCGGTGCTTGAGAATGTGCGCGTGGGCTTGCAACGCAAATTAGGTACGTCGTTTCAATTTTGGAAAAGCGAGCGTTCGTTGGCGCAGCTGAATGATGAAGCGCTGGCCTTGCTTGATGAGGTGGGGCTGCGCGAATTTGCCGATCAACCAACGGTCGATCTGCCTTATGGTCGCAAACGTGCGCTCGAGATTGCCACCACGCTGGCGATGGCGCCCGAGTTGATGCTGCTTGACGAGCCGACTCAGGGTATGGGGCATGAGGACGTCAAGCGGGTGACTGAGTTGATCAAGAAGGTGTCGAAGGGACGCACGATCTTGATGGTTGAGCACAATATGAGCGTGGTGGCAGGTATCTGCGATCGTATCTCGGTGCTACAACGTGGCGCGATACTGGCAGAGGGTGATTACGAGACCGTATCGCGCAACCCGCAGGTACTTGAAGCCTATATGGGCGGTACTGCACCACTTGAAGGAGCGCACGGATGACATTGGCGCTCGAGATCAAGGGACTGCACGCCTGGTACGGCGAGTCGCATATTCTGCATGACATGAATCTTTCGGTGGCCAAGGGCGAGGTCGTGACCCTGCTCGGCCGCAATGGTGCCGGCAGGACCAGCACACTGCGCGCCATCATGGGGTTGACCGGTCGCCGCAGCGGATCGATCAAGATCAATGGCATAGAAACCATCGCGCTGCCGACGCATCGGATTGCACACTTCGGTGTTGGGTACTGCCCGGAGGAGCGTGCGATTTTTTCTTCGCTCTCAGCAGAAGAAAATCTGATGCTGCCGCCCACTCTGACCGAGGGTGGCATGTCGGTGGCCGAGATTTATCAAATGTTTCCCAATCTTGAAGAGCGGCGTTCCAGTCAGGGTACGCGGCTGTCCGGCGGTGAGCAGCAGATGCTGGCGGTCGCCCGCATTCTTCGCACCGGTGCCAAGCTGTTGCTGCTGGATGAAATTTCGGAGGGCTTGGCGCCGGTGATTGTACAAGCGCTGGCGCGCATGATAGCGACGCTGAAAGCCAAGGGTTACACCATTGTGATGGTTGAGCAAAACTTCCGTTTCGCCGCGCCATTGGCGGACCGCTTTTACGTTGTCGAGCACGGGCAGGTGGTCGCGCAGTTCGGCGCTGCTGAGCTCAGCACGAAGATGGACGAGCTCAACGAGCTTCTGGGGGTCTAGCGCATGGAGATCTTCGGTATTCCACTCGCGGCCTTCCTGGGTCAACTGCTACTAGGCCTGGTGAATGGCTCGTTCTACGCCATGCTGTCGCTCGGACTGGCGGTGATTTTCGGCCTGCTGAATGTGATTAATTTTGCGCATGGCGCGCTCTACATGATGGGCGCTTTCCTGGCCTGGATCGGTTTGCAGTACTTCGGCATCAGCTACTGGGTGATGTTAGTACTGGCACCGCTATTGATCGCGCTGTTTGGCATGGTTATCGAGCGAACTATGCTGCGCCGGTTGTACCAGTTGGATCATCTTTATGGTTTGCTGCTGACCTTCGGCATTACGCTCATTATCGAAGGCGTGTTCCGTTCTTTTTATGGTGTTTCGGGTCAGCCGTTTGCGGTGCCATCGCAGCTCGTCGGTGCAACCGATCTGGGTTTCATGATGTTGCCGATTTATCGCGCGTGGGTGGTGGTAGCTTCGCTGATAGTGTGTCTGGCAACCTGGTTCGTGATTGAGAAGACTCGACTGGGTGCTTACCTGCGAGCCGGTACCGAGAACCCACGCATGGTGGAGGCCTTTGGCATCAATGTGCCGCTGATGGTCACGCTCACCTACGGATTTGGCGTGGCGCTGGCGGCATTTGCTGGCGTATTGGCTGCGCCCGTGTTGCAGGTGTCGCCGCTGATGGGGTCGAACCTGATCGTCACGATATTTGCGGTTGTGGTGATTGGCGGTATGGGTTCAATACTGGGTTCGATTATTACCGGTCTTGCGCTCGGCGTGATTGAAGGACTGACCAAGGTTTTTTATCCTGAATTGTCATCGACCGTAGTGTTCATCATCATGGCGATTGTGCTGCTGGTAAGGCCGGCCGGTCTGTTCGGTCGCGAGAAATAGGAGCGGTTCATGTCGAGAAAGCTGGGTTATGCAGCGGTACTGATCGGTCTGTTGATTGCACCGTTCGCGTTGTACCCCGTGCTGCTGATGAAGATCCTGTGCTTCGCGCTGTTTGCCTGCGCTTTCAACTTGCTGATCGGGTTCACCGGCTTGCTATCGTTTGGCCATGCGGCATTTTTCGGTGGCGCAGCGTATGTCACCGGTCACGCGCTCAAAGTGTGGGGCGTACCGTTCGAGTTGGGGCTGCTGATTGGTACCGCATTTGCTGCGTTGTCGGGTTGGCTGATTGGCGGACTGGCGATTCGTCGGCAGGGTATTTACTTCACCATGATCACGCTGGCGCTGGCGCAGATGCTGTTCTTTGTATTTTTGCAGGCGCCGTTCACTGGTGGTGAAGATGGTTTGCAGAGTATTCCGCGCGGCTATCTGTTGGGTGTCATCGACTTGCGGAACGACCTGACCATGTATTACGTCGTGCTTGCAATTGTGGTTGCCACCTTCGCGCTGATTGTTCGCATTATTCACTCACCTTTCGGGCAGGTGCTCAAAGCGGTACGTGAAAACGAACCGCGTGCAACCTCACTTGGCTATGAGGTGGCGCGTTACAAATTGCTCGCGTTCGTGTTGTCGGCTGCCTTAGCCGGCTTGGCGGGGTCGGTAAAAGCCGTGGTACTTGGTTTCGGTACGCTGACCGATGTGCACTGGTCGATGTCGGGCTTGGTGGTGCTAATGACGCTGGTAGGGGGCATGGGCACCCTGTTTGGTCCGGTACTGGGTGCCATCATCATCATCGCGCTGGAGAACAAGTTGGGTGATGTCGGTAGCTGGTTGGCGCAAGCGACCGAGATCGAATGGTTCAACACGCTCGGCGAATCCGTCACCATGGTGACTGGATTGATCTTTGTGCTGTGCGTACTCGCATTCCGGCGCGGCATCATTGGCGAGATTGTGGCGCGCATACGCTAGGCGCGTAATGGACGCTCATGAAATGTCGAATGGCGTACGCTAACGGCCTATATCGGTCAGCGTGCTGTCATCGAGCGACGAAAAAAATCCCGCGTTTTTGACGCGGGATTTTTTGTTGGGTTGCTACGCTGATTACAGACCAGCGTTTTGCTGCGCCACCATCATGTACAGCATCGGAATTGACAGCATGGTGTTAAAGCGTGACGTCAGCATTGCCATCCGTGCCGCTTTGGCTTTTTCGTCTGCCTCGACGGTGACAATACCAAGCGCTTTCTTCTGGTTTGGCCAGATGATGAACCAGACATTGAACGCCATCACCAGCGCCAGCCACATGCCGATACCGATCGCGTGGAACGGCACTTGCAGGCCGAGTGCCGCTGCCAGGTAGCCATTCATCCAGGCCAGCAATCCACCGGTAACGACGGTCGCCAGCGCCGCATAGCGGAACCAGAACAGCGCTGTTGGTGCAATGACCTTGCCGATAGCGGGTTTTTGCTCATCCGGGATTTTCGGCATCGACGGGATCTGCACAAAATTGAAGTACCACAGCAGGCCGATCCACATCACGCCCGACAACACATGCAGCCAGCGCATGAAGAACGCGCCCCATGCGTGACCCATGACCGGGCCGGCGCCCGAGACATTGCTGGCGATGAGCACTAGCAGAATAAGAATGACCAACCCGGCGATCACGGTGCGGCCGAGCGATTGAAGAATAGGTGCCATGACTCCTCCTGAGGGTTGAGTACGTGTCTTGTTGTGAGGGTACTTGTTGACGCCGGCACTGTAAAAACCTTGCGCCTTTGTCAAGCCGCGCGAAGTATAGCGGAACCAGCCGTTATCGTTGGCTGACCTTGGCAATTTTGATGTGTGCCTGACCCTTGGCCAGTCGCAGCTCAATCGACTCTTTCTCGGCTAGGTCGGCGCTATCACGCAGGATTCTGCCCTCGGCGTCTTGCACGATCGCGTAGCCGCGCTCCAGCGTTCGCTGTGGCGCCAGCAGCTCCAGCTGCGCGCGCAGGCTGTCGAATTGATGGACAGCGGCGGCATGGCGGCTGGCAAACCGGGTACTCAGCTGCTGCGAATGTGCGGATAGCCTTGCCCGCAGTAACTCGGTATCGGGTAGCGCGTGTCGCAGGCGTTGGGTAGTTTGGGTTAAGGTGAATCGTAGGTTGGCGAGCGGGGCCTTGCCGGCATGGCGCAAACGGGTTTGCAAGGTGGCCAACCTGAGTTCATGTTGCCGAACGGCGGCTTGCGGACTTTGCACCCGTCGCGCCAGCCAGTCGAGCGTTTGCGCGCGCTCGTCCAGATGCCGGCGCAGCGCGCCCTGCAGCCCGTAGGCGAGCTGACCGAGATGATCCAGCCAATCCGCACGCGCAGTAGCGGCCAGCTCGGCGGCGGCGGTCGGTGTGGGCGCACGTAAATCAGCGACAAAGTCGGCAATCGTGACATCCGTCTCGTGGCCAACGCCGGAGATGACCGGCATCCTGCAGGCCGCAATCGCGCGCGCGACACGCTCATCATTGAATGACCAAAGGTCTTCCAGGCTGCCACCGCCACGGGTGACGATCAGCAGATCGCATTCAGCGCGCTCCGAGGCGGTTTGGATTGCGCGCGCAATCTGCTCTGCCGAGCCCTCGCCCTGCACCAAGGTCGGGTAGATGATCAGCTGCACGTGAGGCGCGCGCCGACGAAATGCGCTGATGAGGTCGCGCAATGCCGCTGCTTGCGGGCTGGTAACCACGCCTACAGTTCTAGGGAATTCGGGAAGTGAGCGCTTGCGAGTGGGGTCGAACAAGCCCTCGGATTCAAGCTTTGCCTTGAGCCGCAGGAAGGCCTCGTACAGGTTGCCGATGCCCGCTTTGCGCATCATTTCCACATTGAGCTGGAAGTCGCCGCGTGCTGCATATAGCCCGACCGTGGCGCGCACCTCGACCTTGTCGCCCTCGCGTGGGTTGAAATCGACGTACTGGGCGCGGCTGCGGAACATCACGGCGCGCACTTGGGCGTTGGCATCCTTCAGGGTGAAGTACCAATGCCCGGAGGCCGCGCGGGTCACGTTGGAGATTTCGCCACTGACCCACGCTAGCGGAAAGCTCCGCTCGAGCAGGCGCGAGACGGCTTGGTTCAGCTGCGTGACCGTGAGTATTTCTCCGCCGGAATTGTCAGACATCAAACGGTTTCCTCCAGTAAAGTCCCCAGTGCCACTAGGCTTTCCACAATTTTCCCGATCTGAGATGTCGGACAAGGCTGCTACCGACCGCTGCGTTTAAACAAGGCTAAGTCCTTGATTTGTTGAGATAAAGTTGCCGCAGCCGGTTTCTTCAGCAGCGCAGAAAAGCCCGCAAAATCAAGTACTTCGGACCGCCCAAGGGGGTTTGCCCACAAAGTTGTCCACAAGGTCAGTGGAAAAGTCCGTGAATCCGCCTGGCCCGTCAAGTGATCAATCTCAAAGTGCCAATGCTTTTGCCGCGTGCCTTGCCCGCTGAAAGTGAAGCAGATACAGTCGCACGCTATTTTTCCTTAACTCGGAGTCGGCACTTGTTCTCGCTTATCCAGGCCGCTGGTTGGCCCATCTGGTTTCTGCTCGTGGCATCGATTGTCGCGGTCACCGTGATCGTCGAAAGGATACTGTACCTGCGGACATCGCGGGTTCTGCCGCCCACGCTACTGAATGAAGTCATTTCCTTCGCAAGTGCCGGACCGGTAAGTGCTGAGCATATCGATGAGCTCGAGCGTCACTCGCCCTTGGGCACTGTGCTCGCCGCTGGTTTGCGCAAGAAAGGCGCGCCGCGCGAGCGCATGCTACAAGCCGTCGAGGAGGCTGGGCGCGTTGCAACGCACCGACTCGAGCGCTACCTGACTGCGTTGGGTACGGTGGCAACGCTCGCGCCGTTGATGGGTTTGTTCGGTACCGTCATCGGGATGATCGAACTGTTCGGTGCGCAGGATGTGGCTGGCGCTGATCCGCTGCGTGTTGCGCATGGCATCTCGGTTGCCTTGTACAACACGGCATTTGGTTTGGCGGTTGCAATGCCAGCGCTGATGTTTCACCGGCATTTTCATGCTTTGGTGGATAGTCGAGTGCTTGAGCTCGAGCAGCAGGCGCTGCAGCTGGTGAATGCACTCTCTGACGCAACGGATGCCGATGAAATTTCGTAAATCACCACGCCGCGACACGCCGGAGGTGAACCTGATTGCGTTCATCGACGTGCTGTTGGTGATTCTGATTTTCCTGATGGTCAGTACGACATTCAGCAAGTTCAGCGCGCTGAAGCTCAGTCTGCCAACGGCGAGTACCCATGCTGCACCTAGTCAGTCTAAAACAGTGTCAGTCGCTATCGATGCAGGCGGCAGCGTCGCGGTAGATGGCCGCCGCCTGGGCATGATGGATCCCAGCGCGCTATCGCTCGTGCTCAAGCAATCCGCCGGGGCTGATAAAGACTGTTTGCTTGAAATTCATGCGGACGCAATGACCAGCCATCAATCCGTCGTGAATGTCATGGAAGCGGCGCGACTGGCAGGATTGCAGAAGCTCTCATTTGCAACGCGTAACTCACCCAAATGATCGCGCGCTCGCAATTGGAATCGGGGTTCATGCGCATGTGGCAGCACCGCTCATGGCTAGCGCGCGCACTGTTACCTGTGTCTTGGCTTTATGGACTGCTGCTATCGGTACGTCGAGCGTTGTATGCCCTCGGACTGTTACAACAGACGCGCTTATCGGTGCCGGTTATTGTTGTTGGCAATATCTTTGTGGGTGGCACTGGCAAAACACCTTTCGTGATCTGGTTGGTCGAGCAATTGCGCGCGCGAGGCTGGCACCCTGGCGTTATTTCGCGTGGGTATGGCGTGCAGCTTGATCGGGTGACAGAGGTGTACGCTGATAGCGATTACCACGCCGTGGGTGACGAGCCCTTGCTGATCATGCAGCGAACCGGCGTACCTGTGGTGGTTGGTCGCCGTCGGGTGGCGGCAGCACAGCAGTTACTGCGCGCACATCCTGACGTCGACATCCTTATTTCTGACGATGGATTGCAGCACTACGCACTTGCCCGAACGCTTGAGGTTCAGATCTGTGATTCGCGTGGACACGGCAATGGCTGGTTATTGCCTGCAGGGCCGCTACGTGAGCCCGCCTCGCGCCGCTCGGATTTTTTTGTGGTGAATGCGGCGACGGCGGCGCCATCCAACGCACCACTCAACGCGATACCAAAACTGCTGCCGACATTTAATGCTCATCGCATGACGCTACAAGCAGAATTTGCCGAGCGTCTTAATCAACCCTCGCAACGACAAGCGCTATCTACGATATCCAGTGGCAAGCGCATTATTGCGGTAGCGGGGATCGGTAATCCGCAGCGGTTTTTCGACATGCTGACGAAACACGGCATTACGCTAAGCGATACGTTGGCACTCCCTGATCATTTTGACTACCAGCACAATCCGTTTACGGATATGAGTGCCGATATGATCCTGATGACTGAGAAGGATGCAGTAAAATGCGCCCGCATGAACACGCTCGCCGATGATGTGCGTTTGTGGGTAGTTCCGGTGACAGCGATGATCGCTGAACCGCTGGTCGACAATATTGTGGAGACATTGCGTGGACGCTCGACTACTTGATATCTTGGTCTGTCCGCTGTGTAAGGGTCCGCTGAAATACGACAAGGACGCGCAAGAGTTGATTTGCAATGGCGATCGGCTTGCGTACCCGATTCGTGACGGTATCCCCATCATGTGGGCTGATGAGGCGCGCGATCTGAACGCGCCTACTGCCGAAGAAAAATAAGCTGGCGCGCCGGATGTCTTTCGTTGTCATTATCCCGGCACGTATGGCATCCACTCGGCTGCCAAACAAACCGCTGGCGGACATCGCCGGTAAATCCATGGTGGTGAGAGTGGCGGAGCGCGCTGCATTGTCACAGGCTTCGCGCGTGATTGTCGCAACGGATGACCTGCGTGTATTGGCGGTGTGTGAGCAGGCAGGTGTGGAGGCACGGATGACGCGCGCCGACCATCCCTCTGGCACCGACCGTATCGCCGAGATCGCCGCTGATTTGCCATTGCCCGATGAGGCAGTCATTGTGAATGTGCAGGGTGATGAGCCACTGATTGACCCTGACCTGATTAACGCGGTTGCCGAGCGTGTTAGCGCGAGTACACCGATGGCAACCGCGGCACACACTATCCATCAGATCGCCGAGGTATTTAATCCGAATGTCGTCAAAGTCGTGCTCGACGCGCGCGGTGATGCGCTGATGTTTTCGCGTGCGCCACTGCCGTGGCACCGTGACGGATTCGCGCGTGATAGGCAAGCAATGCCGCCGGAGTACACACCCTTGCGGCATATCGGCATTTACGCCTACCGGCGCGATTTTCTATTGCGCTACCCAGGCCTTGCCGTGTCGCCTTTGGAAAACATTGAGGCGTTGGAGCAGTTGCGGGTGTTGTGGCATGGTCACCGCATCGCGGTCCATCGGGTGGATGAAGCGCCTGAGGCTGGCATCGATACGCCCGAAGATCTTGAGCGCGTGCGACAGCATTTTGCCGTTTGAGCAAGTTCAATCGTGCCCACACTAAAAGGAAGCAGCGCATTCTGTGGTAAGTTTCGGGCAAGCTGAACATCTGACAATAATGCCGTGCAGCGTTTGAATCACGTGCCAAAGGCATAAACGAACAAGGACTCACCATGCGGCTCATCCTGTTGGGACCTCCAGGTGCCGGTAAAGGCACGCAGGCTGCCTTTATCAAAGAGAAATTCAACATCCCACAGATTTCTACCGGCGATATGCTGCGCGCTGCGGTCAAAGAAGGAACGCCGCTCGGCATCGCCGCAAAAAAAGTCATGGATGCTGGTGGTTTGGTGTCCGATGACATCATCATTGGCTTGGTCAAAGACCGACTGACACATTCCGACTGCAGTGCGGGCTATTTGTTTGATGGCTTTCCGCGCACTATTCCGCAGGCTGAAGCGATGAAAGAGGCGGGCGTGACGATCGACTACGTACTGGAGATTGATGTGCCCGATGAGGCCATCGTCGAACGCATGAGCGGGCGTCGTGTTCATACGTCCTCTGGCCGTACCTATCACGTGAAATACAACCCGCCGAAGGTCGCCGGTAAAGATGATGTGACCGGCGAGGACTTGATACAGCGTGATGACGATCGTGAAGAAACCGTGATGAAGCGTCTAGCTGTTTATCACGATCAGACGGTACAGCTGGTGGGCTACTACAACGACTGGGCAGCGTCCGGACAGCCGGCAGCGCCGGCTTATCGAAAGATTTCCGGCGTGGGTGCGGTGGAAGAGATTCGCGATCGCGCACTTGCAGCACTCTCAGCATGAAGCGGTAAACAACAGCGGACTATGGGTCCGCTTTTTATTTGGTCGCGCATCATCAAGGCGATCAGTAAGTATTCGAGACGAGGCATGAGCGTATCTCGCGCATGCCGGCAGTGAAGTGGTAGTGCAATAACCAGTCGAGTCGAGCTGGAAAGGTAGTTTTCATAATTGGTAGGTACTTCTGGAGGAGACGTATGGCATCAACAGGCTTGTGGTTTGCCGTGGTGTGCGGCCTTATTGCCGTGATCTACGGTTTGATCTCGCGTAGCTGGATTATGAGTCAGGACCCCGGCAACGCGCGTATGCAGGAGATTGCTGCAGCGATTCAGGCGGGCGCAGCGGCTTATCTGGCGCGTCAGTACCAGACCATTGCAATGGTCGGGGTGGTGCTGGCAATTCTGATCGGCATCTTCCTTGATCTGCCGACAGCCGCCGGCTTCGTATTGGGGGCTGTGCTGTCTGGTGCCTGCGGCTTCATCGGCATGAATGTGTCGGTGAGTGCCAACGTGCGTACTGCGCAAGCGGCTACGCGAGGCATCGGCCCAGCGCTGGATGTGGCTTTCCGCGGTGGCGCGATTACCGGCATGTTGGTGGTTGGCCTGGGTCTGCTCGGCGTCTCGATCTTCTTCTGGTTTATTGGTGGCCTGGAGCATGCTGATCCAGTGACACTGAAGCCGCTGCTCGGCTTCGCATTTGGCTCGTCGTTGATCTCGATCTTCGCTCGACTCGGTGGTGGCATCTTCACTAAGGGCGCTGACGTGGGTGCTGACTTGGTCGGTAAGGTCGAGGCAGGTATCCCTGAGGATGATCCACGCAACCCTGCGGTGATCGCGGACAACGTCGGCGATAACGTGGGTGACTGCGCGGGTATGGCGGCCGACTTGTTTGAAACCTATGCGGTGACACTGATTGCGACGATGGCACTCGGTGCGCTGATGGCGGTATCAAGTAAAACTGAAGCCGTGATCTATCCGCTGATTCTGGGTGGTGTGTCGATCATCGCTTCCATCATCGGCGTGATGTTCGTGAAGGCCAGCCCGAACATGAAGAATGTGATGCCGGCGCTGTATCGCGGGCTGATCGTATCGGGTGTGTTGTCGCTGATCGCGTTCTACTTCGTGACCACCACTGTGTTCCCTGAGCCACTCGCACTTGCGGATGATCGTAGCGCGTCTGCCATGGCCTTGTTCGGCTCGTGCATCGTTGGTCTGGTACTGACGGCGGCGATGGTCTGGATTACCGAGTACTACACGGGTACCGATTTTCATCCGGTCAAGCACATCGCACAGGCATCGACTACCGGGCACGCGACTAACATCATCGCGGGTATCGGTATCTCGATGAAATCGACCGCATGGCCGGTATTGTTCGTGTGCGCAGGTATCTTTGTTTCCTACGCGCTGGCTGGCTTGTACGGCATTGCAGTAGCGGCGACAGCAATGTTGTCGATGGCGGGCATCATCGTTGCACTGGACGCCTACGGCCCGATCACCGATAACGCCGGTGGTATCGCCGAGATGTCAGAGCTGCCTGCCAGCGTGCGTGATATTACTGATCCGCTCGATGCCGTCGGTAACACCACTAAAGCTGTCACCAAGGGCTACGCAATTGGCTCTGCAGGTCTGGCGGCGCTAGTCTTGTTTGCTGACTACACGCATGCGTTGCATGAGCGTGGCATCAACGTGACCTTCGACCTGTCGGATCCGATGGTGATCATTGGCTTGTTCATCGGTGGACTGATCCCCTTCCTGTTTGGTGCGATGGCGATGGAGGCGGTCGGCCGTGCAGCGGGTTCGGTGGTGGAAGAGGTACGACGCCAGTTCCGCGAGATCCCGGGCATCATGCAAGGTACCAGCAAGCCAGAATACGGCAAGGCAGTCGATATGCTGACCGTTGCAGCGATCAAGGAGATGATGGTGCCGTCGCTGTTACCTGTTGTGGTACCGATCGTGGTGGGTGTGGTGCTTGGACCGAAAGCACTCGGCGGCTTGTTGATGGGTACGATCGTGACGGGCTTGTTCGTTGCTATCTCCATGTGTACCGGTGGCGGTGCGTGGGATAACGCGAAGAAGTACATCGAAGATGGTCATCACGGCGGCAAGGGCAGCGAAGCGCATAAGGCTGCTGTCACGGGCGATACCGTGGGCGATCCCTACAAAGACACGGCGGGTCCTGCAGTCAACCCGCTGATCAAGATCATTAACTTGGTCGCTCTGTTGATTGTGCCGCTGCTCGCGGCGCAGGGACTGATCGGCTGATTCTTCGATCTTCCCCGACAAAGGCAGCTTCGGCTGCCTTTGTCTTTGGTGGCGGTATCATGCGGCCCGACGCGGCTTTCAGAGACTGCTTCCTCTTTCAATTTCCTCATCACTTGGAGTAACTATGGATATCAAAAACCAGGTCTTTATCGTGACGGGCGGTGCCTCCGGTTTGGGCGCTGCATCCGCACGCATGATTGTCGAAAACGGCGGCAAGGTTGTACTGGCGGATTTGCAGATTGAGGCGGGCGAAAAACTGGCGGCCGAACTCGGTGGCAAGTTCGTGAAATGCGACGTCACCTCGGAAGCGGATGGCAATGCGGTTGTTGCTGCGGCGCAGTCGCTAGGTACCGTGGTTGGGCTGATCAATTGCGCAGGTGTGGCGCCCGCCGTAAAAACAGTCGGCAAAGATGGCCCGCATCCGCTCGAAGTATTCCAGCGCGTGGTGAACATCAATCTGGTCGGTACCTTCAACATGTCGCGCCTCGCTGCTGCGGCTATGGCGAACAACACACCGAATGCAAATGGTGAGCGCGGTATCATCATCCATACCGCCTCGGTAGCCGCTTATGACGGCCAGGTGGGTCAAGCGGCCTATGGTTCTTCCAAAGCCGGCGTGGTCGGGTTGACTTTGCCCATGGCGCGCGACTTGTCGCGCAACGGTATTCGCGTCATGACGATCGCGCCAGGCATTTTTGAAACACCAATGTTGCTTGGTATGCCGCAGGAAGTGCAAGATTCGCTCGGCAAAATGGTACCGTTCCCGCCGCGTCTCGGTAAGCCGCATGAATACGCGCAACTCGCCAAAACGATTATCGAGAACTGCATGCTGAACGGCGAATCCATTCGCCTCGATGGTGCCATCCGCATGCAGCCGAAGTAAGCGGTCTGTCGCAAACCGGCCATAGTAGCGGGCGGCGCTTCGCAACCGACTTGCCTGCTGTTAATCTGCGGCGATGACCTCGCCGCAGAAGACCGCACTTTTTCTCACCGGTGGCGGCGCCCGTGCCGCCTACCAGGTGGGTGTATTGCAGGCTATTTGCTCGCTGCTCAGCGAGGTGGGTTGGCCTGCACGTAAAAATCCCTTCGATATTGTTTGCGGGACCTCGGCCGGTGCGATCAATGCAACCGCCTTCGCTTGCCGGGCTGACGATTTTGAGCACAGTGTTTCCCACCTACTGAACGTCTGGCGCGGTTTGGAAGTCGAGCAGGTGTACCGTGCCGACTCGATCGGCGTGATCCGGTCGGGTGCGCGTTGGTTATCGCTGCTCTCGTTCGGCTGGCTGCTACGGCAGTGGCATACATCGCCCCCTAATTCATTGCTTGATAACGCACCGCTGGTTGGCCTGTTGCACAAGATGCTCGACTTGCCTCGGCTCGATGCGGCACTGGCACGTGGTCATCTGGACGCGCTCGCAGTGTCTGCCTCTTCCTACACCGCCGGTCGTCATGTGGTGTTTTATCAATCAGCATCCGAGGTTGCCCCCTGGAGCCGAATCCAGCGGATGTCTGTACCCCAGCAGATTAGTGTGGATCACCTGTTGGCCTCATCAGCGATCCCGCTGATTTTTCCGGCGGTCCCGCTGTATTGTGGTGACCGTTGCGAGTATTTTGGCGATGGCTCTTTACGCGAGTTGGCACCCATTTCACCAGCCATTCATCTTGGTGCAGACCGGGTGCTCGTGATCGGGGCAGGCAATATCGGCGCTAGCGGCAGAAAATTTGATGAGTTTTCCGGTTATCCAAGTTTGGCGCAGATTGCGGGCCACGCGATGTCGAGTATTTTTCTTGATGGCTTGTCGGTGGATATCGAGCGAATGGCGCGTATCAACCAGACGCTCTCCATCCTCACCCCCGCGCAACGACAGCAGACCTCATTGCGGCCGATCGAGATGTTGGCGATTACCCCGTCCAAACCCCTTGATTCCATCGCCAGCCAGCATACGGGGAGTCTGCCGCTACCCATACGCACTTTACTTTCAGCGATCGGCGCCACCGAGCGGCGGGGGGCGGCGCTAGCGTCTTATTTGCTGTTCGAATCCAGTTATACCCGGTCCCTGATCGAGTTGGGCCAGATCGATACCCTGCACCGCCGCGAGGAGGTTCTGCGGTTTTTTGGGGCGCTCAAGCCCGCGATCGCGGCCTCAGCACGGACATTCCGCGCAATCTGAGCTTTAATCCGGTCCGAATGAGTTTTGGCTTATAAGCCACGATTCAATCAGAATGACGGATTTTAGACACAGTTAGGCGAAATAATTATCATATTAAATAGTTTTTGTGATGCCATTTAGATTCAGGGGTTTTTCCCGCAACGAAGCGCAGGTATGATTTCGCCTTGCCGTAAAACAATTTGCCCCAATTGGACGGGCGTTGAGGCAGTGGCTTGGGTGTACCAGTACGCGTCGGCGTTGTAATAAAAATAATTTTCCGACGCGCTTTGAGTTGTCTAACAGGATCGTGAACATCTACATGCTCAGCGCGCTGCCTCAGCGCGACGAAGACATCCCGGAACCGGAAGCGGGTGAGGAATTGCTACGCACCGTGCCGGGCAACGTCGTGCAATCGATACGCGCATTTCGGGTCGTTGATTTGCAATCCGAGGCGGTTCGGCTTGCCCATCATTTCTTGTATGCGAATCTTTCGCAAGCACAAACACGCCAGCAAGTACTTGCTGCGATCGCGGAATCTTTCCATATCCCGAAATCTTCGGCCAAGAACTTCGATGCCCTGCGCGATTGCCTGACTGATCAAATTCATCGGGTCGGTCAGCAGCCCGGATTTCTCGTGGTGCTGGATCAGCTGCCGCAGACGCAAAAATTCGACCGCGAAGCGCGCGAGAATTTGCTGGATGTCTTCCGCGACGCAGCCGATTACTGGGCCGAGAAGCGCGTGCCATTTCGAGCCTTCTTCTCATTCGACTAATCTGCGCGCCGCGCCTGGCGTTATTACCCCAGCGGCTATCGCCACCTGCAGTGCTGCATGAATTGGCGCTGCTACAATTCTCGCCATGAAAAACATCGTGATCCTGATCTCGGGTCGCGGCAGCAATATGGAAGCCATTATCCATGCAGCTGCTGCCGAGAAATGGCCCGCTCGGATCGCGGCGGTCATCAGTAATCGCGCCGATGCGGTCGGCTTGCGTACCGCAGCGCTGGCAGGAATCCCGACGGCCACTGTCGAGCATGGCAATTACCCCGATCGAGTCAGTTTCGATCGCGCGCTAGCTGAGCAAATTGATTTCTTCCAACCGGATTTGGTGGTCCTGGCCGGTTTCATGCGTATCTTGAGTGCTGGTTTCGTTGAGCATTACCGTGGCTGTCTGCTCAATATCCACCCATCACTACTGCCCAGCTTCCCCGGCTTGTCGACCCACCGGCGCGCACTTGAGGCGGGCGTACGGTTTCATGGCGCGACGGTTCATTTTGTCACCCAGACCTTGGACCATGGTCCGATTGTGGATCAGGCCGTTGTGCCCGTATTCGAGGATGATGTCGAGGAAACGCTTGCACAGCGCGTACTCTCCGAAGAACACAGGATTTACCCAGAGGCAGTACGCGGTATCGTTGAAGGACGCATACGGCTAGACGGTGACCACGTGCGGCGCAGTGTGCGTGCCGCCGACTGAAATGTCGCCACTTATTGCAACAATACGCGTACTTGAAGGTATCGCATGAGACTCTCTCCCGTAGTAATCGGCGGCACCGAGCAGGCGCTGCGCGAGGTGCTGCGATTTGTCGGCCCGGCCGACGTCACGCTATCGCGTTTTTTTCGCGAGAACCCCAAGCTCGGCTCGCGTGAACGCGGCGCTATTGCCGAGGCCGTCTACGCTTTGCTGCGTCATCGTTTGGTGCTCATGAATTTTTCTGATTCAGGCAGCGGGCCACAGATGCGTCGGGTTGCATTACTCGCCCTGGCTGAGACCGCGGGTATGGATGCCTTGGCCGGGCTGGAAGAACAGGAGCGCACCTGGCTGACGCACGTGATGGGTATCGATAGAACGACGCTCTCGCCAGCACTGCGATGTAGTTTTCCCGAGTGGATCCGTGCCCGTTTGATCGAGCAGTATGGTGAGGATGAATCCGAACAATTGATGGATGCGCTTAACCGTCCGGCACCACTTGATCTGCGGGTCAACACGATTCAGTCCTCTGTCGAGCAGGTGCTTGAGGCGCTGACGGCGGCAGCTATTCCCTTCGAACAGACTACGTATGCACCGCTATGCATACGTTTACGCACCAAGCCTGCGTTACAGAATCTACTGGTTTTCAAGCAAGGTGCCATTGAGGTCCAGGATGAGGGAAGTCAGTTACTGGCACATTTGTTGGGTGCGCGGCGTGGTGAGATGGTGGTGGATTTTTGTGCAGGTGCCGGCGGCAAGACGTTGGCGATTGGTGCCACCATGCGTAATACCGGACGCCTGTACGCATTCGATATTTCGGACAAACGACTCGTCAAGCTGAAACCGCGACTCGCGCGCAGTGGCCTGTCGAATGTGCATCCGGTGCTGATCGCCCATGAGAACGATGCCAAGGTCAAACGGCTCGCTGGCAAAATCGATCGCGTGCTGGTCGATGCGCCTTGCAGTGGTTTCGGGACTCTACGCCGTAACCCGGATATCAAGTGGCGGCAGCAGCCTAAAGACTTGGCCGAGTTATGCGCCCGTCAGTTCAGCATACTGAGCAGCGCCGCGCGCCTGGTTAAACCGGGCGGCAGACTGGTCTACGCAACCTGCAGCCTGTTGGCAGAAGAAAATCAGGCCATCATCACGCAGTTTTTGTCGCAGCATCCGCAGTACAAGCTGGTGCCGGCACGTGAGGTATTGGCAGAGCAAAAGATTGATTTGGATACGGGCGACACCTTGCAACTACTGCCGCATCGACACGCAACAGATGGGTTTTTCGCCGCGGTGCTAGAACGCGTGACATGACGCGGTATCAGCGTGATGCCGCTTTGCTGGAATCTGGATGAACTCTGCACAAAATCTTTGGTCGCTGCTGCTGGCCGATATCAATGATCCAAATTTGCAGTGGCAGTTGCTGGCGCTGGCAGGCTGTATCGCGCTTGGCTGGTGGCTGTCGCGGGTGCTCAGTCGCCGGCTGCAAGGGCACGACAATGCTGCTGGGCCCACCAACAGCAGCTTGCGAAAGTTACTGACGCCTTTGCTGATCTTGCTTCTGGTGGCAGTCGCTAGTCGCGTACTGTCGTCCTATCAGAGCGTTGGCTTGTTGCGCGTGGCTGTCCCGCTGGCCCTGTCCTATCTGCTGATTCGCGCAGCGTTTTATCTGTTACGACAGGTGTTTGCGCCGCATGGTCGCGCCGGATTGATACTGCAGACTTTCGAGCAAGCTATTGCCTTAGTCATCTGGACTGGGGTTGCGCTTTATATCACCGGGCTATGGCCTGAGTTTATTGAATATCTAGAGCAGACTAAGCTGCCGATCGGTCGGCATCATGAATCGCTCCTCGTCATCGTTATGGCGCTGATTTGGGTGGCAGTCACGCTGCTGCTGGCGCTCTGGGCTGCCGCTGTGTTCGAGCAACGTCTGATGCGACTCGACAGCATGCACAGTTCATTACGTGCGGTGTTGGCGCGAGTTGGGCGGGGCCTACTGATCTTGGTTGCGGTATTGATCAGCTTGTCCTTGGTCGGCATTGATTTGACTGTGCTCTCGGTATTTGGCGGTGCGTTCGGTGTGGGCCTGGGCCTGGGTCTGCAAAAGCTGGTGAGCAGTTATGTGTCCGGCTTTGTGGTGCTGCTCGAGCGCAGCTTGACGATTGGCGATCTGGTCAGTGTGGAGAAGTACAGCGGGCAGATTGTGCATATCAACACTCGCTATACGGTGCTGAGAAGCAGCGACGGTATCGAGGCGATCATCCCAAATGAAATGCTGGTGTCACAGCCAGTGCAAAATTTCAGCTTGAGTGATCGTCATGTCCGTATCAGTAGTAGCTTCAAGGTGGCGCATGGCACCGATGTCAGCCGCTTGCTCGAGGCAATCCCCCCAGTGCTGGCCAAGCTGCCTCAGGTTCTTGAAAAGCCAGCGCCGAGCGCCCTGTTGCTTGGGATGGGGCCGGAGGGTCTCGAGATCGAGGCGGCGGTTTGGGTTGATGACCCGTTCAAACTGCGGGGCAGTATGCAGTCGGCCATGAACTTGGCCTTGCTGGCATTGCTGAATGAGCACAAGGTCAGTCTGTCCTCAACGCTACCGGTCGGCGCCGGATAAAGTCTGTAATCCTTTGATTTAAAATGGCTTATTGGGTGATTGACTCGAAAATTCGGGCTTTCCAGCGGAAAACCACGTAGAATGTCGGCGCGGGCCGGGGGCGTGGAGTCCTCTCCCGCTTGTAGATTGTTTGGAGAGAAAATGACTCATCATTCCGGCTTGGATATCGTGCTCGACTTCCTGCTCAACGGCCTCACGCATGCAACTGGGTGGCAAATCCTGCTGTTTACCCTGGCAGTTACGCACATCACGATCGCGGGCGTCACCATCTTTTTGCATCGTTGCCAGGCGCACCGAGCGCTCGATTTGCACGCGATTCCAAGTCACTTCTTCCGGTTCTGGCTATGGATGACCACGGGCATGGTTACCAAGGAGTGGGCCGCGATTCACCGTAAGCATCACGCCAAATGTGAAACTGTTGAAGATCCGCACAGCCCGGTCACACGAGGCATCGAAACCGTCGTGTTCGAAGGCGCTGAGTTGTACCGGATCGAAGCAAAAAACCGCGAGACCATCGAAAAATACGGGCACGGAACGCCGGACGATTGGATCGAGCGGAATATCTACACCAAGCACTCGGCACTCGGCGTGTCGCTGATGTTGGTCATTAACGTGATGCTGTTTGGTGTACTGGGCTTGACGGTCTGGGCGATACAAATGGCATGGATTCCGGTAACTGCCGCAGGCGTGATCAACGGTATCGGCCACTATTGGGGCTATCGCAATTTTGAGTGCAAAGACGCCTCCACCAATATTCTTCCGATCGGCATCATCATCGGCGGCGAAGAGCTGCACAACAATCACCATACCTTCGGCACCTCGGCCAAGCTGTCAGCCAAGTGGTACGAGTTCGACATCGGTTGGATGTACATCTCGATTTTGGCTTTCTTGGGCCTGGCCAAGGTGAAGAAAGTCGCGCCAGAGCCCAAGTTTGACCGCAGCAAGCTAGTTGCAGATATCGATACGCTGCACGCTGTGGTGGCTAACCGCTATGACGTGATGGCGAAGTACGCCCGCTCCCTGCGCAGCGCCTGGCGTGATGAAGTCGATCAGATTCGCGCCAGCTCTGCCTTGGGGTCGGGTTTCTTGAGGTCGTCCAAGAAGCTGTTGCAGCAGGAGCCCACCAGCCTTGAGTCCAGCCAAAAACAGCAATTGTCCGAGCTGTTCGAGCACAGCAATGCGCTGAAAACCATGCACGAGATGCGTGTTGAGTTGGGTGCGATCTGGGAGCGCTCCCATTTCACCAGCGATCAGTTGCTGCAGCAGTTGCGTGACTGGTGCGCGCGCGCTGAGGCATCGGGCATCCGATCATTGCGTGAGTTTTCTTTGCGCTTGCGCACCTACGCTTGATGCCTGCGAGTGATCGGATCTAAGTTGCGTTGAGGCGGCTTAGCCAGCAATAAAAAACCCGCTCTGATGAGCGGGTTTTTGTTGGGGCACGGTCTTGCCGAATCGTGCTTACTTGATTTTGGTTTCCTTGTACTCGACGTGCTTGCGCGCTTTCGGATCAAACTTCGTGATCGTCATTTTTTCTGGCATGGTGCGCTTGTTCTTGGTGGTGGTGTAAAAGTGACCGGTGCCGGCGGTCGACTCAAGCTTGATTTTTTCGCGGCCTTTGCTGGTTGCCATGATGTCTTTTCCTATTCCTTGATTTGATTAGACCTTGGTACCGCGTGCGCGCATGTCGGCGAGCACGGCCTCAATCCCGAGTTTGTCGATAATACGCAGACCGGCGTTCGATACGCGCAGGCGAACCCAGCGATTTTCCGACTCAACCCAGAAGCGGCGGTTCTGCAGGTTGGGCAGGAAGCGACGCTTGGTCTTGTTGTTGGCGTGGGAAACATTGTTGCCGCTCATCGGCTTTTTCCCAGTTACTTCGCATTCACGTGCCACAGCAGACTCCTTAAAATTCCCAATGTTTGGAAGACCGGCGAGTATACTGAAAAAACTACGTATATTCAAGCACTTGCGAAAATAAATTGTTAAACATTTGGGTTGGATATATTTAACAAATTGGCTTGCGTTTACGCGGGTTTCAGCCGATCAACACAGTCCGTTGGCGCGAAAAGACCAGATTTCCTCGGGCGTGACGATTAGGTGGTCGAGCAGACTCACCTCCACACACCGCATGGCTTCTTGCAGTTTCTTGGTCAAGGCCTTGTCGAGGTCGCTCGGCTCCGCGCGACCGCTGGGGTGGTTATGCGCGAACACCACCGCGGCAGCGTTATGCCGCAAAGCGGTCCGGATAATCTCTCGCGGGTAGATGGCCACCCGCTGCAGCGCGCCGCTGCCGAAATCCTCGATCGCGAGCAAACGATATTGCACGTCGGTGAACAAGCCGACGAAGCTCTCGTTGAGCAGGCCATTGAAGCGATGTCGCAGAAACATAGTGACCCGCTGCGGCGAGTCCAGGACTGGCCCTTCGACCAGCAGCGCGGTCAGCGCACGTCGCTGGATCTCGGTGATGGCCAGCAGCTCGGCGCGTTTGGCGATGCCGAGCCCCCGGATGACCGCTAATTCTGGCTCGGTTGCTGCCAGCAAGCGCTGCAGTGAGCCAAACCGATCAATCAGCGATTGACCCAGCTCGATGGCACTGATGCCACCGGCGCCCGTACGTAGCAGGATTGCGATTAGCTCGGCATCGGTGAGTGCAGCGGCGCCTTTGGCGAGCAGACGTTCACGCGGACGAAGTTCTGGTGGCAGATCGGCGATGCGCATCGGAGAAATGTTTCAACCGCGATGAAAAGAGCCGCGCATCCTAGCGTGATCACTTGGGAAATCTGGGGCGAACGTACGCCGTCGGCTGGCTTACAATAGGAAACTCGAAAAAAACGTGCTGATTAATGTTGAATTCGCCACATCCCGTTGTCGCAGAAGGGGCTTTCCTCACCTTGCACTACCGTCTCAGCGCAGAGGACGGGCGCAATATTGTCAGTACGTTTGGTGATACCCCGGCCACGCTTCAGCTCGGCGCCGGTCAGCTCTCTCCTGCGTTGGAGGCCCAGTTGCTCGGTTTGCCTGAAGGTGCGCAGCGCGTGTTCGAGCTTGCGCCCGGCGAGGCCTTTGGTCCACGCAATCCGGACTTGGTGCAGCGGGTATCGATGGCAACGCTGCGCCAGCACTCAAGCGAGGATGCGAATTACGCGGTGGGTGATATGGTGGATTTCTCGGCACCTAGCGGTGGGCGCTTTGCGGGCGTGGTGTTGGAGATCGGCGAGGAGCATGCCCTGTTCGACTTCAACCATCCCTTGGCAGGTAAGCCAGTGCAGTTCGAAGTCAGCATTATCGGTATTCTTTGAGGAGGTGGCAGGTGGAAGAAACTAAGGAGATCCTGCTCGCACAACCGCGCGGATTTTGCGCTGGTGTCGACCGGGCCATCGAAATCGTCGAGCGCGCGATTGCCCAGTTCGGTGCGCCGATTTATGTGCGTCACGAGATTGTTCACAACCGATATGTGGTCGACGAATTAAGCGCCAAGGGGGCGATCTTTGTTGAAGACTTATCCGATGTTCCCCCCGGCAGCCATCTGGTGTTTTCTGCCCACGGTGTCTCGCGTGCGGTGAAGGTCGAGGCTGATGAGCGAGGCTTGAGCGTGTTTGATGCGACCTGCCCGTTGGTGACCAAGGTGCACGTCGAAGTCGCCAAGATGCGTGCAGAGGGTATGGAGATTGTAATGATCGGGCACCATGGCCACCCGGAGGTGGAGGGCACAATGGGCCAGTCCGATGATGGCATGTACCTGATCGAAACTGTCGAAGATATCGAGCAACTGCAAGTGCGCGATCCGAATCGATTGGCCTATGTCACGCAGACGACGCTCTCGGTGGATGATACCGCCGGCCTGATCGAGGCCCTGAAGCGTCGCTTCCCCAATGTTGCCGAGCCCAAGAAAAGCGATATTTGCTACGCAACGACGAATCGCCAGCAGGCAGTGAAATTCATGGCGCCGCAAGTTGAGCTGCTCATCGTGGTCGGCAGCCCAAGCAGCTCAAACTCCAGCCGATTACGCGAGGTTGCAGAGAAAAATGGTGTTGAGTCTTATATGGTGGATGACGCCAGCCAGATCGATGCTGCTTGGATCAAGGGCAAAACTCGCATCGGCGTAACTGCCGGTGCATCCGCTCCCGAAGTACTGGTGCAACAGGTTATTACACGTTTACGCGCATTCGGTGCGAACTCGGTTCGTGAGCTAGATGGCGTCCAAGAACATGTCACCTTTCCGCTGCCGAAAGGACTATCGGCGCGACCAGAGCATCAGTAATCACGATGGAGATGCTGGTCCAGCAGCTGATTAACGGTTTGGTACTGGGCAGCATGTATGCCTTGATCGCGCTGGGGTACACCATGGTCTATGGTGTGCTGAACCTGATTAACTTTGCCCACGGTGATGTGTTGATGATCGGCGCACTCACCGGGTGGTCCATTCTGCAATTGCTACAGCATTGGGTACCTGAGTGGCCCGGCCTGATCAAGCTAGCGATCGCCGTGGTGGGTGCGGTACCGGTCTGCGTCATTGTGAGTCTCCTGATCGAGCGTGTTGCGTATCGTCGCTTACGCAATGCGCCGCGACTCGCGCCTTTGATCACGGCGATCGGGGTGTCGATTCTGTTGCAGACCTTTGCGATGATGCTCTGGGGGCGTGATCCACTTCCATTTCCACAGGTGCTGCCGGTCGAGCCCTTGCATATCGCCGGTGGTCTGATCACGCCAACGCAGATCTTGCTGTTGCTGCTGGCGCTGGTATCTATGGTGGCACTTACCTTACTGGTGGAGCGAACGCGTATGGGGCGTGCGATGCGTGCAGTCGCCGAGAACCCACGCGTTGCTGCGTTGATGGGCGTCGATGCCAATCGCGTGATCATGCTGACCTTCGCGATTGGTGCTTCTTTGGCTGCGGTTGCCGGCGTGATGTGGGCAGCGAACTATGCTTCTGCGCAGTTTGCGATGGGCTTTGTGCCGGGGCTCAAAGCGTTTTCAGCTGCAGTGCTTGGTGGCATCGGCAATATCTATGGCGCCATGCTGGGCGGTATTCTGCTCGGACTGATTGAGAGCCTAGGCGCGGGTTACATTGGTGATCTAACCTCGGGTGTGCTTGGCAGTCACTATCAGGATATCTTCGCCTTCATCGTATTGATTCTGGTCCTCACGCTACGACCTTCAGGGCTGATGGGCGAGCGAGTCGCCGATCGCTCGTGAGCCAGGGATTCTGCCTGAATGAACACGACTGAAGTTGCCTTGTCGTCGCGCATCAAGCTAACGCTGTTGGTGATTGCGGTGCTGGTGTTCCCTTTCCTTGCCGCACCCTTCGGCAATGCCTGGGTGCGTATCGCCGATGTCGCGCTGCTGTACATCATGCTGGCACTCGGCTTGAATGTGGTGGTAGGTTTCGCCGGCTTGCTCGATCTGGGCTATGTGGCTTTCTTCGCGATTGGCGCCTATCTCGCTGGCTTGCTGGCGTCGCCGCAATTGGTCGCAACGATTGAATCTCTAAACATCGACTATCCCGCTGCGGGCGTATGGCTGACGGATTTCGTCGGTCCGGTGATCGCGGCTCAAGGCATCCATTTATCAGTCTGGCTGATCGTACCGATTGCAGCACTGGTGGCGGGTATTGCGGGCGCCTTGCTCGGCGCACCTACGCTCAAGTTAAGGGGTGACTATCTGGCGATAGTCACGCTTGGCTTCGGTGAGATCATTCGTATCTTCATGAATAACCTGAACGGACCGATCAACATCACCAACGGCCCGCAAGGTATCAACCTGATTGACCCGATTCGTATCGGCGGTGTTTCGCTCGCTGGCGAGGCGGGTGTCGTCAGCGTGGGCGGCCTGGTCATGCCATCGGTCAACGCGTACTACTATCTCTTCCTGCTGCTCTGTATTGTCATCATACTTTTCTCTACACGCCTGCAGCACTCGCGCTTAGGTCGTGCATGGGTCGCGATTCGCGAGGATGAGATTGCGGCGAAAGCGATGGGCATCAACGTCCGAAACATGAAGCTGCTTGCGTTTGCCATGGGCGCGAGTTTTGGGGGTGTCGCTGGTGCGATGTTTGGCGCGTTTCAGGGATTCATCTCGCCAGAGTCCTTCACCCTGACAGATTCAATCGCGATTCTAGCGATGGTGGTGTTGGGAGGGATAGGCCATATTCCCGGCGTGGTGCTCGGCGCTGTGCTGCTAGCGGTATTGCCTGAAGTGTTGCGGCATACCGTCGAGCCTGTACAAACAGCTTTGTTCGGGCAGGTCTGGATTGATGCTGAAGTACTCCGCCAATTACTGTATGGCTTGGCGTTGGTGCTGATTATGTTGGCGCGCCCTGCAGGTCTGTGGCCCTCGCCGCGTAAAGAGCTGCAGATGGTTTCCGCTGAGCGTTTAGCATGAGCGCGCCGCTACTTATCGTCGAAGGTGCCAGCAAGCGTTTCGGTGGTCTACAGGCCCTGGACGATGTCAGCCTGTCCGTCCATCGTGGGCAAATCCATGGCTTGATCGGGCCAAATGGCGCAGGCAAGACAACCTGCTTCAACGTGATTACTGGCCTCTATCAGCCAGACAGTGGTCGCTTTACCCTGAATGCCCAGCCGTATTCACCATCTTCACCGCACCTTGTTGCGCAAGCAGGCATTGCACGCACGTTTCAGAATCTGCGCTTGTTCGGTGAGATGACGGCACTCGAGAATGTGATGGTAGGGCGCCATGTAAGAACCCGTCAGGGCGTATTGGGTGCGGTATTCCGACACCGAGCGGCGCGCGATGAAGAGCGTGAAATCAAGCACAGGGCTATGGCTTTGCTGGCGCTGGTGGGTATCGATGCATTAGCGCATCGCACCGCACGCTATCTTTCCTATGGTGACCAGCGTCGCGTCGAGATTGCGCGGGCGCTGGCTACTGAGCCTCTGCTACTCGCACTTGATGAGCCGGCAGCGGGTATGAACGCCACCGAGAAGGCTAGCTTGAGCGAGTTGTTGCAGCAGATTCGTGCTATGGGTACCACGATTTTGCTCATTGAACATGATGTCAAGATGGTGATGGCGCTGTGTGATCAGATCACAGTACTCGATTATGGCAAAGTCATCGCAGGTGGTAGTGCTGCAGAGGTGCAGCGTAACCCAGCGGTGATTACTGCTTATCTGGGCCGCGAAGCCGCATGAGTATGACGCCACTACTTAAGGTGAATGCGCTGTCCGTGGCCTTTGGCGGTATTCAGGCAGTGCGTGATTTATCGCTGGACGTGGGCGAGGGTGAGTTGGTCACGCTGATCGGTGCCAATGGTGCGGGCAAGACAACCACGCTGAAGGCGATCACGCGCACGCTTGTTGCCTCCCGTTGTACCGGTTCAGTTCAGTTCGCGGGTAGCGCGATTGATAACTTGGCGGCACATCGTCTGCCACAACTTGGACTAGCCATGGTTCCCGAGGGGCGGGGCGTTTTTACCCGAATGACCATCCGTGAAAACCTGTTGATGGGTGCTTATGCACGCAATGATATGGGCGATATCGCTACAGATATCGAGCGTTGGTTCGAGACTTTTCCGCGCCTGAAGGAACGTCAGTCGCAATTGGCGGGTACCTTGTCTGGCGGTGAGCAGCAGATGCTGGCGATGGCACGTGCACTCATGAGCCGCCCGCGGCTATTGCTATTGGATGAGCCATCGATGGGTCTTGCACCCATCATGGTCGAACGAATTTTTGAGGTGGTTCGCGCAGTCGCGCAGCAAGGGGTTACTATTCTCTTGGTTGAGCAGAACGTGAGGCAGGCGTTGTCAATTGCAACGCGTGGCTATGTGATGGAAAGCGGCCGTGTCGTATTACATGACACAGCTGCAAATTTGCTGCAGGACACGAGGGTGGTGGAGGCTTACCTTGGTGGTTGAGAGCAAGGTCACTTGGCTGCTCCCGAAGATCACTTGCCTTACCGTTTTTTTCTACTAGTTTCCATGCGCTGGCCTACGATCGGCACATAACAACGTACCGGATCGTCAGGGCTGCTTGGTCTTGCGGGGAATGACTGCTTCGTAATGGCCCGACTGATCGAAGATAATCGCATAATCTTTTCCTTCTCCGTAAAAATGCCAGCTTGGCTCTGAACCAAGCCCGGGGCCGGCGATCGCGAATCGGTGCTCACTTCCTTTGTCTTTGATGATCTGGTTGATGAGTCGCTTGATGATCTCTCCTGACGAGGGTAGCGGGTCAGTTGCTTGGATAGTCTTATCCCATTTCATTAATTGCTGACGATAGTGGTGTACGTCTGCAGCGTGTTCGCTACTGTAGTCACCGGTTGCATGTTGCAGTAGTGAGATTAGTAGGCAGTTGTTGGAGCCACCGCCTGAGTTACGGACAATATCAAAGCCGCTCTGCGTAAACCAAGTTCGCAGTTCTGAGGTTTTCTTCGCTTGAATATCCAGATATTCAAGCATACTTGTCTGATTATTTGATTTTGCCGAGCCTTTGCCAGCCAATGCCAGGCTTTCCGTAATAGCCGCTTGCAACAAGTCATCCTCTGTCACGACATCGTCTTGGTTTTTTGCGGTTTCCAGCTCGGCCAGGCTTGCCATTAGAGCTTGGGCCAGCGCCGCATCATCGGCAGCCTGAATCGCATCATGATTACCGCTGTCCCAAGCAGCTTGCTGCGCAGCTGTGAGAAATTTTCCTGCATCATGTGGCCGCATCGTGCATCTCCTTAAACGTCGAGAGCGATGTGTGACCAGTGACATAGCCGGTGTTCCAGTTTCAAGCTTTTGAGTAATAAAGCAGTGCCGGATTGGTCGGTCGGGAATGCGGATCTGACTGGCATAATGGCCAAGTTTTGTTTAGCTCTTTTCCACCAATGAAACTCTTTAGCTATTTTCGAAGCTCGGCCTCTTACCGCGTGCGCATTGCGCTGAATCTGAAGGGTTTGTCGTATGAGCTCATACCCGTCCACTTACTGAAGGAGGGTGGCGAGCAATTCAAGCCTCACTACCGTAAGTTGAACGCGGATGCACTGGTGCCCACTTTGCAATTGGATTCGGGTGATGCGCTGACGCAGTCACTGGCGCTGATCGAGTATCTCGAGGAAACCTATCCGTTCCCCGCATTACTGCCAACGAATCCCACTGATAGGGCATGGGTACGTAGTATCGCGCTGTCGATTGCTTGCGACATCCATCCAATCGACAACTTGCGGGTACTGCGTTATCTGCAAAATGAGATGGGCGTGTCCGAGGATGACAAGAACCGTTGGTACCGTCACTGGGTCGAGCAGGGGCTCGCTAGCGTTGAGCGTGTACTGGCGCACGATGCTCGGGTGGGTCGGTTCTGCTTTGGTGATACGCCGGGTTTTGCGGACTGTGTGCTGATACCGCAGGTGGCGAATGGTCAGCGCATGCAATGCGACCTCTCAGGCATGCCCACCATCCTTCGAATTAATGAGGCCTGCCTGAAGCTACCAGCTTTCGTGGATGCCTCGCCGGCGCATCAGCCCGATGCCGAGTGATGCGCCAAGTTGATCGTGATTATCGCACCTTGCGGTAGGCCACGACTCGCTGATGCTGTTCACCCAGACCATCAATACCTAGCCGCATCTCGTCACCCGGGGCCAGGAAGCGGGGCGGTTTCATTCCCATGCCAACGCCGGGTGGCGTGCCGGTCGCAATAACATCGCCCGGCATGAGCGTCATGAAGCGGCTGACATAGCTAACGATTTTCGCGACGGAGAAAATCATGGTCCGAGTGTTGCCGGTCTGGCAGCGCTCACCGTTCAGGTCCAGCCATAGATTCAGTCGTTGCGGATTTGTGATCTCATCGCGTGTAACTAGCCATGGCCCCACCGGACCAAAGGTATCGCAGCCCTTGCCTTTGTCCCAGGTACCACCCCGCTCGGTTTGAAAGGCGCGCTCGGACACGTCATTGACGATGCAATAGCCAGCGACATACGACAGCGCCTGTCGCTCGCTGACATATTGCGCTTTCGTACCAATCACCACGCCGAGCTCAACTTCCCAGTCGGCCTTGGTGACTTCTTTCGGCAGCATCACATCATCATTGGGGCCATTCAGGCAGGTGATCGCCTTCATAAAGATGATTGGCTCGGTCGGCACTCGTAAACCGGCCTCGGCCGCGTGATCAGCGTAGTTGAGGCCGATCGCCACAATCTTGCCAATGCCGGATACCGGCGCGCCGAAGCGCGGCTTACCACGTACTGCAGGCAGACTTGCGTGCTTGATACGGCCAAGTTTGGCGAGTGATTTATCGGATAACTGCGCCGGTTCGATATCATCAATGATCGAGGATAAATCTCTCAGCTTGCCATCGGCATCAATGAGTCCTGGTTTTTCGTGACCGAGTCGACCGTAGCGCACCAGCTTCATTTGAATCTCCTTTGATTATCAATATGGAAGTTATCAAGCGTCATTATGCCTGTGCGAGACAAAGTTTTTTCAATATTCCAGTGAATAGCGCTGTGTTATCTTCGAATTGGATCGTCATATAAATTTTCAAACAAAATATTGGATGGGGGTAGTTCATGCAGGGGAAAGTATTTTTGCCGTTAGCAGCGTTATCGTTGGCCTCAGTGTTGGCGATAGCGCCCTCTTATTCTGCACCTAGCGAGGCGGATTTTTTGATCATGCCAACTGAGAAACTGGTTTGGCAGGATGCTGACGCCGGTGCGAAACTTGCCGTTGTGTTTGGTGACCCGAGCAAACCCGGTTTATATGTGATCCGCGCCTACTTTCCACCGGGTGTCATGAGCTCGCCGCATTTTCATGGCGAGGACCGGCATGTGATCGTGGTGCAAGGTACTTGGAATGCAGGCACTGACGATAGCTGGGATCCGAAGGCCACCACGCCATTGAAACCCGGCACCTACATGTTTCATAAGGCAGGCGCGGTGCACTATGATGGCTCAGCGGGCGAGCAAGGTGCGATGGTGCAGATTGTTGGCATGGGCCCGAGCAAGACGACCTTTTTGTTTCCCAAAGAAGGTAGCTTTGGAAAGCCGCGCAAACTTAACTAATGACGCCGCTACGGCCGTTAACAGCGCTCGCGCCGAGGCGCTTACTTCAGTACCTTGAACAGGTTATTGCTGTCGTCTGTCCAAGGCTGTAAACCCTCAATGATGGGCGGCTTCGTGGCGACTCTCATTAATGAGGGTCGCATCAGCGCCTCTCGTGTCGCAGCGACTAGCACCCAGTCTGTGTTCAGGAGTGGCGCGGCCGGTTGATTGTCTGAGATCAGCATGGCGTGCATGCCTGCATCCTCTGACAGCTTTTCGACCACCGGCGCAAGCGACAAGTACCGATTCGATACATGGAATGCGATGATGCCATCGGGTTTCATATGCCGACGGTAAAGCGCCAGTGCCTCGCGCGTAATGAGATGCACCGGTATCGAATCGCCTGAGAATGCATCGATCACCAGAACATCAAAACCGTTAGGCACTTCGCGTTCGAGATTGAGTCTGGCATCGCCAAGTATCGTCTCAATTACTGCATGGCTATTGCGCAGATACCCAAATTCTGTTTTTGCAATGTTAATCACTGACGGATCGATATCGTAAAACCGGAATCGATCGCCTTGTTCTCCGTAAGCCGCAAGGGTGCCGGTGCCGAGACCCACTACGCCAACGACGCGATGGCCAATGTTATCGGGTACGGCAAGTAATCGACCGATCCCCGAGCTGATCCCGTAGTAGGTGGTTGGCTTGTTGCGGTTTGGTCCAGACAGGTACTCTTCGCCATGCAGAATGGCTCCGTGTAGCAGACGGCGCACAGTGACGCCAGGCGTTGATGTGGGTATGTCACGGACGAGCAGCCGGCCGTAAAAATTTCGAGTCAGTAGGTGCGCCGAGTTCAGGTCGGCGTGAATTTGCCGCCACAACATCATGCTGCAAATTAACGCCAACAAAAAGCCAATTGCAGCGGTTATTTTTTTATCGCGCATGACGAAGGCTGCCAACAAGCCTGTCAGTACAAAGCCAATACCAAGTTCATAGTAAGCAGGCAATACCCGTGGCGCCAACAGACCGACCAAGGCACCGCCCAAAGCGCCGCCAAGCGATAAGGCCAAATAGAACCGCGTGAGATGTCGTGTACTGGGCCGAAGTGAGGCTAACTCGCCGTGCAAGAACATGGTCGCGACGAACAGCGTGCCGCAATACAGCGGAACAGCCCACACAACATTCAGGCCGAGCTTGTTATCTTGCAGTCCGTAGGCAGCCGTCGCCAGTAGTACAACAAAGGGGGCTAGCCACCAACTACGACGATACCAGCGTTCGCTTTCGAAGCACAGCACAAAGCTCAGCAGATAGAGCGTCAGTGGCAAGATCCAAAGGAACGGAATGGCCGCAATGTTTTGTGTGATGTGATTAGTCACGCCGAGCAGTAACCAAGCGCTCAGTGCTGCCAGCGAAAGCCATAATAGCTGACGTCCTAGCGTGGGCGACTGCTCCTGCGCCGCTTCATTTTGTTGGCTGACTGTTTGCGCGCTATTGCGTGTCAGGGCGATACCAGAAGCGATGCAAAGACCCACAAAACATGCGTAGATCAAAGACCATATGGTCGACTGTGCTTGGAGTGATAGCCAGGGCTCGATCAAGAATGGGTAACATAGTAGCGCGAGCAGCGACGCCAGGTTCGACAAGGAGAACAAGCGATAAACCTCGGTGCCGTGGCCCGTATGGGCTGCCCACGCTTGAATTAGTGGGCCGGTAGTTGATAGCATCAGGTAAGGTAGACCGACGGTGGCGCTGAGCAGCAACAAAATATAAAGGCTTGGTTCCTCATTGCCGACAGGTCGCCAGCTGGGGTCGGCTAACACGGGCAGCATCAACAAGCTGATCAGAAGCAGCGCCGCATGGGGCAATGGCTGTCGGCGCGGTGGTAACCAGCGTGTGATTCGGTCTGCGTAGGCGTAGCCGAGTAGCAGCGCGCTCTGAAAAAAGACCAGACAGGTTGCCCATACCGCCGCCGATCCGCCGAACCACGGCAGGATATGTTTAGAGACGATCGGTTGGACCAGAAACAGCAGAAATGCGCTGGAGAAGATGGTGGCTGCGTGAAGCAGAGCACTCATGCGGCGCCTCGTCTTGAGATGATGTTGGTATCGTCGCTTATCGATGGTCCCGCCGACAGGAATCGAACCTGTATCTAGCGCTTAGGAGGCACTCGTTCTATCCATTGAACTACGGCGAGACGCTTGACCTTCATTGCTGAAGAAGCGTCTCGCCAATTATAGCTGAGGTGAAATGGAGAGTTGGTGAGGTGGTATGCAACACGTTAACGACCGACCAGCACTCGATTAGCATCACCCAACAACTGTGGTTCCTGCTTGCGATTCATCATCCCAGCTTGTCTGCCGACATTCTCAACAAGATACGACTGCATCTCACCTAGAGTAATCTTCCCGTCCCTGTTTGCATCAGCATCCCCTTCCATCCCTTTCATCAGGTAGTAGCTGAAAATACCGTGCTGAAGATCTGGATTGGAACTCGATATCTGATCGTTCTGACTAGCAGTAATCACAGTAAAGTTTTCGGGGAATAGGCGGTTTTCAATTTTAAGGGTTACAGGTCTAGCACTGGCAACCAAGGTTTCACCAGATCGTGCTTGCCCGCTGTAGCAAGCATCCAGAATCATGGTTACCGACTTTGGTTTTGCCGACTGCAGGGCGGCGTTGATTTTGCTGAATGGAATTGCTGTATCGTCGATCAAGTCTTTCGCTGCTCTGGGAGGAATGAGATAGAGACCCTGACCATCAGCAGTCGGTAATCCGTGACCGCTGTAAAACACATAAACATCAGTGGTGGATCGAACTTTGCTGGGCAACCAGTTTCTGAATGTGCGCAGTATTTCAACCTCTTCAGCGTCGCTGTCTACCAGTAACTTGACGTTTTCAGGTTTGATGCCTAAAGCACGAATCGCATAATCATAGAAAGTTCGAGCATCATTATTAGAAAAATCGGCTTTCGGCAGACTCTTGTAATCCGCAATGCCAATGATGATTGCAACAGCATCACGAGTAGACTGCTGCTTCACCTGTCCAGGATTGAGCGTTTCGTAAGTTATTTTTGATTCGGTGATTACACGACTTACATTGATGGTTTTGGTGTCAGTATTGCCATAGACATCAGTGGCAATGATTTTGAACGAAGATGCTTGCCCTGCTCTGGCGACACGCTTGATTATGTAGTTGCCATCTGACCTACCACCTTCCTCTTTACCATCAATTTGCAAGGATGCTGTATCTGCATAAGTTTTTACTTCGATAAAAAAACTGCCATCCGTATTCGGCTGGGTATGCGTAACTTGCAGATTGATTCTTTGGCTGGACTTAGCTTGTTCACGCTGCCGCTTTTCTTCTTCGAGTCGCCGACGTTCCTGTGCTAACTGCTGACGTTCACGATCAATGTAAGTGCGGTCAATTTTTGACCGACTATGCACATCACCTTCAAGTCGACGACGCTCTTCAGCTAACTGCTGGCGCTCTCGGTCAATATTTGCGACGATATTGTTATTGGTGTCGAGTGGGGTGAGGGTGCCTTTATTGTCCCGGATGAAGGTTCCATTCTCAGAATTAATTTGACCATCATTGCACGGTGCTGGGGGTTCAGCATAATTTGATCCGGGATATTTGAACTTTTCTTCTCTCAAATCTGATAAGCCATTTGTAACGGCAAGCATTCTTATCTTACTTGGATCGCCTGTGCCATTCTGAAGCGTTTCAACAGATCTTGACTTACAGGGGTTAGATGTTTTTGAGATACTTCTCTGCAAAGTTCCAGTGCAACCAATTAAACTGGTGATCATAAGACACAGAGCAAGGTTTTTTTTGAATCTGTTATTGGTAACCACGGGTTCTTCGGTCGCTTTTGAGGTTAAAGATTATGATAATTCGGATCTTCTAATCACCAACAACATTCAAATTTTTATCGGCTGTGCAACGCCCTGTCGCAATTTTTTCAATTCGCAATGGAACAGAAATTTTGGCTTCCAACGCCCCGTCAGTTAATAGTGAGTCAAAAAACTTTTGACTAAGCTGATCAACTGGGCGGTTGTTTCGGGAGGCTTTTTCCCTCTCATTTTGAGCATTTATATTTCTCGCTGCTGTAACAGAAGCATCTTGAGTGGAAAAATATCTTCGCTTGAACGAAGACGTGTCCTCAGCCAAAGCAGCATTGATTTTTTTAGAAATGGCAGATGTATTGTATTCATCTGTAAAAAAATTATAAAAGATATTCCGGATGTCTATAAATGAATCATCAATACTAAAAATTGCGAAAAATCCTAGCCCTTTTGCGTTTAACGCAGCAACATTTTCTTGTTTATTTTGTACTCTGGATTCATTCAAGCTTGCAACCGCTTTCCAAAGGCAAGTGCTGCCGGAAAGTTGATCAATATTGCTTTTTATATAGTTTGATTTTTGCAACGCAATCGATGCTGTACTTTTAAGTTCCGAGTTGCTAGCTACTTCCTCAAAATTTGCGGCAATCCGTTTTAATCGAGATACTTCGCTGGTCAGACATAATCGTATCGAATTTGAATCACTGATTTCGTCAATCTTTCCCCAAATAAAATTTATTTGCAAGGCTTCAAATTCTTTATATTTTTCGCATGATTCGATATCGAATGCAGGTGGCTGAGCAAATTTCTTGAATTTATATTGCGAAATTTTTTGTCTCAAAGGGGTGAGTAATTCACTTCTTTTTTCTTCGCCCCTGAAGGAATCGAGATGCCAAATTCCTTCGCTTATTTTTACGCCTGTTTCAGTTGTGTCATTTTCAATGCCAAAGCCAGAGCGACGTCCATCGATAAGTTCGCCTTCATAGGTTTTGCCTCGACTTACTTTCTTACCCCAGCCATTTATTTTGCCGTCAACAAACACATTGCCACTAAATTCGGCGTATCCGACATTTAATCGTCCTTCACCATTTGGCTTACCATTTTTCCATTCGCCTGAATATGACTCTCGGATGTAAGAATCAACTTCAATTTTCGATTCTCCCCAACCATGTGGGATACCAGATATAAACTCACCTTTATAGTAGCCCCAGTTGTATTCAGCAATACATTCACCGGAACCAGTATGAATTCCTTTTTCGAATTCGCCGACACAATTAAATTTTCTTAAAAATTTCCCGTAAAAATCCCCTGTCATATTATAGAAGGTCATGTTTTGGACGTATTGCCCCCAGCAGTTATCCCAGTTTTTCTGATCTGAGGTACTTCCTCGGCAAGGAGAAAGATTTTTTGGGTTATATCTATAAAACCTTACCAACTGTGGTTTGACCGTTTGGGTCGGTTGGAGTTTTTGAGAAAGGGCAGATGGCAAATTTACGTCTTGTTTTGTTTTGAGTATGTCACGCTCCCATATGCCAGATAATTTAACGCCATTTTGTTTTATCAAAACACCTTCGCCATTGAACAGATTGTCTTTAAAGTTTCCTGTGTACTTGTCTCCATTAGAGTAAATGTATATCCCCCACCCATTTGGCTTGCCATTTATGTATTCCCCATCGTATTTTTCCCCATTGGTAGAAATATACGATCCATATCCATTTTTTTCACCATCTCTAAATTCACCATTGTATCTTCCGCCATCAGAGAAAAGCACTTTCTCCGCCCAGCAATTGTGTGAGCCTGAAAAACGCTCTTTATCATTATTTTTTGAATAATTAGGTTTGGGACACGGTGGTAACTTGTTAGGATTGTTATTGGTAACTAATATGGTTTGGTCAGCATGTGCAAACAAGCAAATCATTGTTGTGCCGATGAATGCAGCAGATGCTACAAACTTTATGAATTTATTAAACTGTTTCATCTCAACCTCTCCTGCAGCTGCTCTGGCAGCTAATTCAAACGTAATGCCGTGTATTTGTCACTGATAAATATTTCGAGTTTTGCACCGGTGCCCAAAGACCCCTCTCACAACAATAATAAAAAGGAGCATCACCATGCTGACATTCAAACAGTGGCTGGTACGCCAGTACGGCACAGCTACCGTCAAAGTTAATCCAAAGATTGTAACCAAGTCTGCCAATACCATCCCAGCGAAGACCAGAGGTGGCACTAATTAACCCTTTGATAATTCAGGGGATTTTCTTTAGGTGCGAATTGATTGATTCTGGATGGTTAGAGAGGGTAATTACAACTTCTCGACCAGTGGATTGGGCGATCCGTGGATTCGATGCGGATCTAGTGGGGATTAGACCCTAGGGTGCGTGCTGGGTACGCTTTCGCTATAGGATTTGGGTGGAATTCAATTAATAAATTAAAAATAGTTGTTCAAGATTTATTCCGGCTTATGCCGAGGGGATTTGCTGATGGGGTGGAGTGGTGCGAGACAGTCCACGACCACTATTGGAAATCAATTTGGATTGATGATCGGTAAGTCACTAAGGGAATGCATTGGATATTCACAGCATCTGAACTTCCCTTAGGAGGCACTCGTTCTATCCATTGAACTACGGCGAGGACATCAGCGCAACATGAAAGCCTTGCAGCAACGCCTGACCAAAATGATGGCGGATATCGCCGACGATCTCTTGTGACAGGTTTTGCACAGGCTGCGGTAAATGCGCCACCGGGTCAATCACCACATCATTTGGCACGCATTTTGTGTAAGCGTCTGACGACTGATTATAACTGAGGGCCAATGGCCGATAAGGCCAAGCGGGCCATGATCGACATGCTCGGTGCCAGTACAATGCACTATTTTCCTCGTTGATCGTCGCTGTTATTTGGCGCAAAGCTTGTCTATGGCAGTTATTTCTTTAAGCAATGCTCAGTTGGCCTTCGGCCATGTTGCGCTCCTTGATCATGCTGAGTTCTCGCTTGAGGCAGGCGAGCGTATTGGTCTGATCGGACGTAACGGTACCGGCAAGTCGTCTCTGCTGCGAGTCATTGCGAGCCAAGCAAAGCTTGATGATGGATTGCTGGTGCTTCAGCAAGGACTACGGGTCACCTATGTTGAACAGGAGCCGCAGTTTGATGGCGACAGTCTGATTTTTGACGCTGTTGCCAGTGGTATTGCCCACATCAGAGAGTCGCTCACCACCTACCATCAACTCACAGCGCAGTTAGGGGGCACCGACGACACGGCATTAATGGATCGACTGCACACGTTGCAAGCCGAATTGGACGTGGCTGACGGATGGAATCTCAATAACCGAATTGAGACAACCTTGCAGCGTCTGCAACTTGACGGCCAGCGCCAGATTGCGACGCTATCGGGTGGCATGAAAAAGCGTGTGGCATTGGCGCGTGCATTAGTCGCGGCGCCGGATGTGCTGTTACTTGACGAGCCGACCAACCATCTGGATTTTTCATCGATACAGTGGCTCGAGGAGTTGCTACGTGAATTTCGTGGCAGCCTGTTATTCATCACGCATGATCGTAGTTTTCTGGATAAGGTCGCGACACGAATTGTCGAACTTGATCGTGGGCGCTTGCAGTCCTATGACGGTAACTTCAGTGCCTACCAGCGCCGAAAAGCAGAGCAGCTCGCGGTTGAAGATATCGAGCATGCGAAGTTCGACAAATTTCTGGCCCAAGAAGAGGTGTGGATACGCAAGGGCGTCGAGGCCCGTCGCACCCGTAATGAGGGACGAGTTCGTCGCTTGGAGTCTCTGCGCCTTGAGCGTTCACGCCGACGTGAACAGCAAGGGCAGGTCAAGCTATCGCTGTCTGCGGGTGAACAGTCCGGCAAGCTGGTGGCCGAGTTGATCGATGTGCGTAAAGCCTATGATGATCGCGTCATCGTTAATGATTTCACCGCGACGATTCTGCGTGGTGACAAGGTCGGCTTGATTGGTGTGAATGGCGCTGGGAAGACAACGCTGCTTCGATTAATTTTAGGAGAGCAGCAGCCCGATGCGGGAACGATACGCCAGGGTAGCCGCCTGCAGATCGCTTACTTTGATCAGATGCGCGAGCAGTTGAACGAAGATGCTTCGCTGGCCGAAACTATATCGCCAGGCAGTGATTGGGTCGAGATCAATGGTGACCGCAAGCATGTGATGACCTATCTTGGTGATTTTCTGTTCGCGCCTGAGCGGGCTCGCTCACCAGTCAAATCCTTGTCAGGTGGTGAGCGTAATCGCCTGCTGCTGGCAAGGCTGTTTGCAAAGCCAGCGAATGTGCTGGTGCTTGATGAGCCAACCAACGACCTGGACATCGATACATTGGAGTTGCTCGAGCAGTTGCTGGAGGATTACGCTGGCACCGTGTTCTTGGTCAGCCATGATCGGGTGTTTCTCGATAATGTAGTGACCCAGGTGTTTGTGGCAGAGGGCGATGGTCGGTGGCGAGAATATATCGGTGGCTATAGTGACTGGGAGCGTGTGAGGGCGCCGGTCGCGCCTGTCGAGGGCAAGAAGTCGGTGCACAAGTTAGCAGCGAGTTCGCAGCCGGTGTCATCTTCGGCTAATGCGTCCGCGACTGCTTCCCCAGCGATCGCTAAGCCGAAGAAGCTTTCTTTCAAGGAGCAACGTGAGCTGGAACAGCTTCCTCAGCTGATTGCCGATCTCGAGGCTGAGCAGACCAGTATCTCGGCGCGATTAGCAGACCCATCACTGTATCGGCAGTCACCCGCTGAGGCGCAGCAACTGAATCAGCGCTACGCCGAGATCGATACGCTTCTATTACAGGCACTTGAGCGCTGGGAAGCGATTGAATCTCGCACATAAGCACGCTGGTATGCGATTGAATCGCAGACGGCATCATGGGAAGCCTTTTGTTGCACGCCGTAGGGGCCAGGCAGTAGGCTAAGCGTATAGAGAGGCTAATTAAGTCGACGCGATGCTGCGCGTAACTCAGGCAGTTGCTGGCGCAGTAAGTCAGCATCGGAAGCCTGCGGGCATTGGGCCAAGTAGGCTTCAAGGTCTTCCAGTGCTGCTTGTGGACAGTCGAGGTTGGCGTAAGCCAGGCCGCGATCACGACGCTCGCTCATCTCATCCGGCAGTAACATCACCAATCGCTGCTGCACATTCAAAAACTGCTGCCAGTGCGGATTCTCTGCAAACAATGCCTTTAGGTTACGCAGCATGCGTACCAGGATGGTGCTTGCCGAGGCCTCTGCCAAGTAGCTGGCGACGGGTGGGTCGTTCGGGCCGCGACCATTGATGAAAAAAGGCTCTAGCCTGTCTTCGATTTCCTCCCGCGACAGACTGTTGCCATTGAAGGGGTCGAGGATGATGTCACCATTTTTGACTGAGAGCTTCATCAGGAAATGACCCGGGAAGGAGATGCCTTTCACCGCCAGACCGATTTGCTGCGCTAACTCCATGTAGATGACTGCCAGCGAAATCGGGATACCGCGGCGAGTCGCGAGCACTTTGTGCAGATAGCTGTTGTCCGGGTTGTAGTAGTCGTTCAAGTTGCCCGCAAAACCAAGCTCTTGAAAAAAATAGTTGTTCAAGAGCCTGAGTTTTGGAATAGGGGCGATATCAGCAGGTAAGCGCTGCCGCAGTTGTGCTGCGAATTTGTCGATCTCCAGCAAACACCCGGTAAGATCAAGCTGCGGGTCACTATCCTGCCCAATGCTGAGTGCTGCTTCAAACAGGGGAATGTGTTCCTCTTCTTGAATCAGCGATGCGAAGTAGTCAAGCGCGTTGATCATGACTTAGCTGCCCTGGTGCCTCATTAACGGTGCTAACAATTGGGGGTTGGTGTAGTGTTTCTCGCCTTGCAGAACATCTTGGACTACGTGCAGCAGCTCAGTTCCGCCGCCGCGTATTTTGCAGGGCGATATTTTTCACGTCAGCGCGCCTCAGTGCGACTCTCGCCGAAAATCCGAAAAACGAAAGCCCATCGCCCACAACGCCCCGAAATAAATCCCCGTACACAGCATCATCACACTGGTCAGTGCGCCGACACGCAGCCATGGTGTGGCGTGCATTGCAATCCAATCGAACTTGCCCGCACCCCACAAACCCACACCAGCAAGAAGCAGCAACGCACCCAGTAATTTGAGCATGAATAGCATCCAACCCGGTTGCGGTCGGTAGATGCCGCGCTTCCTCAGGAAATAAAACAGCACAGCCGCATTGACGGTTGCACCCAAGCCGATTGAAAGCGCCAGCCCAGCGTGAGCAAGTGATGGTACGAAGAGCAGATTCATCAGCTGTGTCGCCACCAGTACGCCGATGCCGATTTTGACCGGGGTTCGGATGTCTTGCTTCGCATAGAACCCGGGGGCGAGAATTTTTACCAGAATCAGTCCCATCAGGCCGACGCCATAAGCCACTAAGGCGCGCGCGGTCATGATCACCGAGCTTGTGTCGAACTTCCCGTAATGAAATAGCGTACTGGTTAAGGGCTCGGACAGAATCATCAGCGCGACAGCCGCTGGCATCGCCAACAAAAAGCACAATCGAAGCCCCCAGTCCAGCAGCGCAGAGTATTCGACCACATCACCAATAGCGTTCGCCTTGGACAGGCTGGGCAGCAGAATCGTACCGAGCGCAACGCCGAGCAGACCGGTGGGTAACTCCATTAGCCGATCGGCATATGACAGCCAGGAAACACTGCCGTCGGCGAGATGCGAAGCGATATTGGTATTAATGATGAGGCTGATCTGCGCTGCCGAGACCGCAAAGGTCGCTGGTAGCATTTGTTTCAATACGCGTCTGACGCCCTCGTCTTGTAATGCGCGCAGCGGGTTGGCGCTGATGTGCGGCAGCATGCCGATTTTTCGGAGTGCGGGAATCTGCAGTCCAAGTTGTAATAAGCCGCCAATAAAAACCGCGATCGCCAGTGCGTAGACCGGTTCCGACATCATCGGCGCCAGCAGCAAAGCTGCCGCAATGAACGACAGGTTGAGCAGCACCGGCGTGAAGGCTGGTACGCGGAATTCTCGCCACGTGTTCAGAATGCCACCTGCCAGCGCCACCAACGACATGAACAGAATGTACGGAAACATGATCCGGGTCATGGTGGTAGAGAGCGACATCGCGACCGGATCGGATGCGAACCCGCTCGCCATCAGCAGCACAATCGCAGGTGCGAAAACAATGCCGGCGATCGAGGTCAGCAGCAGGGCCCAAAACAGGACAGTCGCGACATGGTCGGCCAAGACTCGCGTCGCGCGCCGTCCTTGCTGATTTTTGTACTCGGCGAGTATGGGTACAAAGGCCTGCGAGAACGCGCCCTCGGCAAACAGGCGACGCAGGAGATTGGGAATGCGGAAGGCGACGAAAAACGCGTCGGTGTAGACCGAGGCGCCGAAGGTGCGGGCGATCAGAAACTCGCGGATCAGGCCAGTGATGCGTGACAACAAGGTCATGCCAGACACCGTGGCGAGCGTTCTGTGCAAATTCATAGTGCCCGATTATAGCGGCAGAGCAGGGGCGGACTGGCGCAGGGTTTTCATTCTGAAAAGATGCCTGCCGGCCGACCGTGGGCCGGCGGCTCAGGGTGGTTAGCGTTTGCTCGTATCGGGATTGCTTTGTTATAATCTTCGTTTTTCGAAATTCGGCTCGGCCATAACTGCCGTGCCATTATCAGGAACCGTCCATGGCAAACTCCGCACAGGCACGCAAGCGCGCCCGGCAGGCCGTCAAGCAAAACGCGCACAACTCCAGCCAGCGCTCGGCGCTGCGTACTGCCATCAAGGCCGTGCGTAAGGCAATTGAGGCAGGCGACAAGGCTGGCGCAACACAAGTGTTTCAGTCGCAGGTCTCGATTATTGACCGCATCGCCGACAAGAACATCATTCACAAGAACAAGGCATCGCGCCACAAGAGCCGTCTGTCCGCTGCCATTAAAGCACTGGCCTAAGCGCAAGCGCGGTCCGGACGCCCACCCCGGCTCGACAGATTCTCAGGATTTAAGAAAACCCGCTGCACCTCTGGTGCGGCGGGTTTTTATTTTGGCAAGCCGGACACAAGCTCGCCTGCCTTGATATTGCGCTGCTTAAACCATCCCTGACGCGTCTCCAACGCGTAGCGCGCAGCCTGCTGGCTGCAGTGCTCGCCCGTGGTTTGCGGTTGCATGTCTTCAATGTTAATGATGCGCCCATCCTCGCCAATGAACGCCACGGACAGAGGGATCAGGGTGTTTTTCATCCACATGCATACCCGTTGCGGCACCGGAAAGCGGAATACCATGCCCTCGTTCTGCCCCAGTTTCTCCCGAAACATCAGGCCGCGTGCCCGGTTTTCTTGGGTGGCGGCGACTTCGGCTTGAATCAGGTGCACGCCAATGCTGATGGAGATCCGTGGAAATTCTTGCGCGCTGCTACTGAGTGGGAGCGCCAGAGCGACGAGCAATAGCAGTTGTTTCATGTTGATCTCGCGAGGGCGGAAGTCAGATTGTAAACGCCGATCATGCGGCGGCTTTGCTCAGACTGACGGCCATTCGGCCGGATCAATTTCGCACCACTCGCCCGGCAACAGGGGATGGGTCGCCAAAGATATCGGTCCGATCGACTGACGTACCAGTCTCAGTGTGGGCAAGCCGACGGCGGCTGTCATTTTTCGTACCTGACGGTTTTTCCCTTCGGTCAGAGTCATCGCAAGCCAGTCGGTCGGTAATGCGCGACGCTGGCGCACCGGTGGCTCGCGCTCCCAAAGCCAGCCCGGCGGTTCGATCCGGATGGCTTTGCATCCCAAGGTGGTGAATTCTTTCAACTTCATGGGTTCGCGTAATCGCGCCAACTGCGAAGCTTGCACCAAGCCCTCGACCTGAACCAGATAGGTTTTTGATTTCTCGTAGTCAGGATGGCTGATCTGCTGCTGCATTGCGCCGTTGTCGGTCAGCAGCATCAACCCCTCGCTATCAGCGTCCAATCGGCCGGCGGGATAGATATTCGGAATTTGAAGAAAGTCAGCCAGGCTCGGTCGGCTTGGATGCTGCGAGAACTGGCTGATCACGCCGTAGGGTTTGTTGAAAAGAATGAGCGTCATCGACCAAGGAAAGCAAGCGAGTATTGTGGCATCCAGTAAAATTCTAGTGCATAATACGAAAAGTTGGTCTTATGTCTTATATAAGACTAGAGGCGCCTCTCAAGCGTCCGCCGAATTTTGATCTTCGACCTACGCCGCTCGCCCACTACAATCCCGTCATCCGCCAATCTTCGGAGAAAAACGATGTTCCAACATATTAAGCTGCCCGCCGAGGGTCAGAAAATCACGGTAAATGCTGACTACTCGTTGAACGTCCCCGATAACCCGATCATCCCCTACATCGAAGGCGACGGCACCGGTGTGGATATCAGCCCGGTGATGATCAAGGTCATCGACGCTTCAGTCGCGAAGGCCTATGGCGGCAAGCGCAAGATCAGCTGGATGGAGATTTACGCAGGTGAGAAATCCACCCAAGTCTATGGCCCTGATGTTTGGCTGCCCGAAGAAACGCTCAAGGTACTCAAAGATTACGTGGTGTCGATCAAAGGGCCGTTGACCACGCCGGTCGGCGGTGGCATCCGCTCGCTGAACGTGGCGCTGCGCCAGGAACTCGACTTGTACGTTTGCTTGCGTCCGGTGCGTTACTTCAAGGGTGTGCCATCGCCGCTGCGCGAGCCTGAGAAAACCGACATGGTTATCTTCCGCGAGAACTCCGAAGATATTTATGCAGGTATTGAGTGGCAGGAAGGTTCGGACGGCGCGAAGAAGGTGATCGATTTCCTGATTAAGGAGATGGGCGTCAAGAAGATACGCTTCCCGCAGACTTCAGGTATCGGTGTCAAGCCGGTATCCCGTGAAGGCACCGAACGGTTGGTGCGCAAGGCGATTCAGTACGCCATCGATAACGACAAGCCCTCTGTCACACTGGTCCACAAGGGCAACATTATGAAATACACCGAGGGTGGCTTCCGCGACTGGGGCTACGCACTTGCACAGAAAGAATTCGGTGCGCAGCTGCTGGATGGTGGACCCTGGTGCAGCTTCAAAAATCCCAAGACCGGTCACGAGATCGTGGTTAAAGATGCGATTGCAGATGCTTTCCTGCAGCAGATTCTCCTGCGCCCAGCTGAGTACAGCGTGATCGCGACCTTGAACTTGAATGGCGACTATATCTCCGACGCATTGGCGGCCCAGGTGGGTGGTATTGGGATCGCCCCGGGTGCCAACCTGTCCGACTCGGTGGCCATGTTTGAGGCTACCCATGGCACCGCCCCGAAATATGCTGGCAAGGACTATGTCAACCCAGGCTCCCTCATCTTGTCGGCTGAGATGATGCTTCGTCACATGGGTTGGTTTGAGGCTGCCGATTTGATTATCAGCTCAATGGAAAAGTCGATTTCTTCAAAGAAAGTGACTTACGATTTTGCTCGCCTGATGGACGGTTCAACGCAGGTTTCCTGCTCCGGCTTCGGCGATGTGATGATCGAGCACATGTAAGTTAATCAATGTCGAAAATACCAAAGCCGGGTGCTGTTGACCCGGCTTTTGTTTTTGGCGCGACAAAATGATGAACCTTCTTATGCCAAGTCGGTCGATAACCAGATGAAAGTACTTGAAATAAAAAACCCTCGGATTTACCGAGGGTTCGGACTTACAGCGCGTCAGATCTGGGATTAATCAGCTGACGGCTTGGATATTTGAAGCTTGCTTTCCCTTTGGGCCTTGGGTCACATCAAACGAAACCTCTTGGCCTTCTTTCAGGGTCTTGAAGCCGGACATCGTAATTGCAGAGAAATGTGCAAACAAATCTTCGCCGCCATCTTCCGGAGTGATAAAACCGAAGCCTTTCGCATCGTTAAACCACTTGACCTTACCTTTTGCCATAAAACAGTCTTTCTAACAGGGGCCAATCACACGAGCGTTAAAAGCAAGAGCCCTGCGTAAAGCTGACCCCTCCATTATTGCTCTTCCTTATTTCAATAAGTGCTATAACCCACATATTGATGTTTTGCATTGTTCTGGCAAAGAATAGAAAAGTCAAGCAAATTGTCAAAAATGCCAGATTCTCGCGCCGTGCCCTTGAAACTAGATGGCATTGCACCATTTTTTAGATGGCTTCCCAGTGAGCTTAGGGGTTATTGTTGCCAAGTCAGCGCGCGCTTCGGAAAGCAAGTAATATGGAATTGAGCGCGGATCCCCTGCGTAACAGGGGTTACCTAGCGTGGTGTGGGCTATAGAATAGAAGCATGGCAACTAACAGCGACAATGGCACTCTGCTAGTAAGGAAAGAGAAAAAGGCGGCGATCAAGCCGCCGCCGATGTACCACGTAGTGTTGCTGAATGATGATTACACGCCTATGGAGTTTGTTGTGGCCATCATTCAGGAGTACTTCAATAAGGACCGTGAGACGGCGACGCAGATCATGCTCAAGGTTCATCGTGACGGTAAGGGCTTGTGCGGTGTTTATCCCAAAGACATTGCCAGCACTAAAGTCGAATTGGTATTAACCCACGCCAGAAAGGCGGGGCACCCGCTGCAGTGCGTGATGGAGGAAGCATGATCGCCCAGGAACTCGAAGTCAGTTTGCACATGGCCTTTGTTGAGGCGCGACAAGCCCGGCATGAGTTCATTACTGTAGAACACCTGCTGCTTGCCTTGTTGGACAACCCGTCCGCAGCAGAAGTCTTGCGCGCTTGCGCGGTCAGCATCGATGATCTGCGCAAAACCCTGTCCAACTTTATTACCGACAACACCCCGACCGTGCCCGGGTCGAGTGAGGTGGATACCCAGCCGACGCTGGGCTTCCAGCGCGTCATTCAGCGCGCCATCATGCATGTGCAGTCGGCGTCGAATGGCAAGAAGGAAGTCACCGGTGCCAATGTGCTGGTGGCGATCTTCGGTGAAAAGGATTCGCACGCGGTCTACTACCTGCACCAGCAGGGGGTAACACGGCTCGATGTTGTTAACTACATCTCGCATGGCGTGCGGAAAGATCAGCAACCTGAGCCCCAGAAGACGTCCGAGACCTCCGATGAGGCTCAGGCTGAGGGACCTCAGAAAGAAAGTGCGCTCGACCAGTTCACGCAAAATCTCAATAAGCTTGCCGCTGAAGGGAAGATCGATCCGCTGATCGGACGTGAAGCTGAGGTGGAGCGGGTGATTCAGACGCTGTGCCGTCGACGCAAGAACAATCCTTTGCTGGTGGGTGAAGCCGGCGTCGGCAAAACCGCGATCGCTGAGGGCTTGGCATGGCGCGTCGTCCAAGGTGATGTCCCCGAAATCTTGCAAAACGCTGTGGTGTACTCCCTCGATATGGGTGCCCTGCTGGCGGGTACCAAGTACCGCGGTGATTTCGAGCAGCGGTTAAAGGCAGTGCTCAAACAGATGAAGGCGAATCCGAACGGTATCTTGTTCATTGACGAGATCCACACCATCATCGGTGCTGGTTCAGCTTCCGGCGGTACATTGGATGCCTCCAACCTGCTGAAGCCTGCGTTGTCATCGGGCCAGTTGAAGTGCATCGGTGCAACCACGTTCAATGAGTTTCGGGGTGTGTTCGAGAAAGATCACGCGCTTTCCCGTCGCTTCCAGAAAATTGATGTCAATGAGCCCACCATTGAACAGACCGTTCAGATCTTGCGCGGGCTGAAGTCACGTTTTGAAGAGCATCACGGCGTCAAGTACTCAGCGTCCGCACTCACGTGTGCAGCTGAACTGGCAGCCCGCTTCATCAACGATCGTCATTTGCCCGACAAGGCGATTGACGTGATTGATGAGGCCGGTGCCGCGCAACGCATTCTGCCGAAATCCAAGCAGAAAAAAACGATTGGCAAATCCGAGATCGAAGACATCATCTCCAAGATCGCTCGTATCCCGCCGCAGTCGGTCAATCAGGACGACCGTTCCAAGCTTCAGACCATTGAGCGTGATCTGAAGAATGTGGTGTTCGGTCAAGACCCCGCTATCGAGGCGCTTGCTGCCGCCATCAAGATGGCACGTGCTGGCCTGGGCAAGATGGACAAGCCGATTGGCTCTTTCCTGTTCTCAGGCCCGACCGGCGTGGGCAAGACCGAGGTCGCCAAACAGCTCGCCTTCATTATGGGCATTGAGTTGATTCGTTTCGATATGTCGGAGTACATGGAGCGTCATGCAGTGAGCCGCCTGATCGGTGCGCCCCCCGGCTATGTCGGTTTCGATCAGGGTGGTTTGCTGACCGAGGCTGTCACCAAGAAGCCGCATGCGGTGTTGCTGCTCGACGAAATCGAGAAGGCGCATCCGGATGTATTCAATATCTTGTTGCAGGTGATGGATCACGGCACGCTGACGGACAACAACGGCCGCAAAGCCGATTTCCGCAACGTCATCGT
>JAIXQK010000065.1 GCA_027485795.1 Oxalobacteraceae bacterium | reverse complement strand
TCAGCGCAACAAAGTTAGGGAAGCTCATCTCAACTATAATTCCGACTTTCGCAATGGTCGCATTGTAGCCTTTCGCCCGCCCCGGTCCGCACCCGGCCCGCCATGTCTCCCGACGCACATTTCCCACAGCTGCCGAAGTCCGGCACAAGATTCGTACTTCCCGCTCTGCACGGGGCTGCCGAAGCATTGGTGCTTGCGCAAGCTGCAAATCAATTGAAAGCGGATAACAAGACGCTAGTGGTGATCGTTGCGGACGCCCCCGCCGCGCAGCGGCTACTGTCCGAAATCAGCTGGTTCGGCAAACGAAGTAAGCAAGAGTTGCGCGCCCACCTGTTACCCGATTGGGAAACACTGCCCTACGACGCCTTCTCGCCGCATCAGGATTTAGTGTCTGAGCGCCTGGCAACACTGCATGAGTTACAGCATGGTCAGTGCGATGTGCTGATCGCGCCAGCCACCACCGCGCTTCTGCGTATGGGTCCGCCGTCATTTCTTGCTGCGCATACCTTCTTTTTCAAGCAAGGCGAGACGCTAGCCGAAGATAAGCTCAAATCACAGCTGACGATTGCGGGTTATGCCCACGTTGGTCAGGTGATGTCGCCCGGCGAGTACTCGATACGCGGTGGTTTGATCGATCTGTTCCCAATGGGTTCGGCACTACCTTACCGACTTGACTTGTTTGGCGACAGTATCGAGAGCATTCGTACTTTCGATGTTGATACCCAGCGCTCGCTGTATCCGGTGCGCGAGGTCAGGCTGCTGCCCGGTCGCGAGTTCCCGATGGATGATGCGGCAAGATCAGCATTTCGTGGCCGCTGGCGCGAGGTATTCGAGGGCGACCCATCCAAAACCAATATTTACCGTGATATCGGCAACGGCATTGCCTCGGCAGGTATCGAGTACTACCTGCCACTATTCTTCGAACAAACCTCAACGCTGTTTGATTACCTTCCCGAAGGGAGTATGTTTGCGCTGGTCGGCGATATTGATCAAGCCATCAAACGCTTTTGGTCTGACACGCGCTCACGCTACCAATTCCTGAAAGCTGATCGCGAACGGCCCTTGCTGCCACCCGAGGCGATTTTCCTCAGCGACGAAGATTTCTTCACGCAGCTCAAGCCACACGCCCGCTGGGTTCTACAAGAGCCAACCGGTGTCAGCGAGTTATCTGCACCGGTGCCGGATGTCGCGGTCAATCGCCGCCTCGATGACCCACTCGCACTATTGCGCGCCTTCGTGCAACAGGGCGATCGCCGGGTCATGATTTGTGCTGACTCCGGCGGTCGTCGCGAAACGCTGCGCGCCTACTTTGATGAGTACGCGCTGCCAATGACTGTGGCAGAAAGTCTGGATGACTTTATCGCCAGCACAGAGCAGCTTATGCTCTGTGTCGCGCCACTACACGCCGGTACGTTATTGCAAGCGCCGCTGGGTAAGCTTGCTTTAATTACCGAGACTGAACTCTTCGCCGGTAGTGGACGCCGCGCCGGACGTAAACGCCAAGAAGCGGTAACGCAGGTCGATGCGATGGTGCGCGATCTCTCCGAGTTGAAGATCGGTGATCCAGTAGTGCATATTAATCATGGCATCGGCCGTTACCAAGGTTTGATTAGTCTCGATCTCGGCGAAGGCGAGACGGAGTTCTTGCATCTTGAATATGCGAAGCAGTCGCAGTTGTATGTACCTGTATCGCAGCTGCATGTTATCTCGCGCTACGCCGGTGCCGCACCGGAAGATGCACCACTACACACGCTGGGCTCCGGGCAGTGGGATAAAGCCAAACGTAAAGCCGCTGAGCAAATACGTGATACCGCCGCTGAGCTGTTAAATCTGTATGCGCGGCGCGCGGCGCGGCAGGGTCATTCGTTTCAATATTCCGCGCATGACTACGAGGCTTTTGCTGAGAGCTTCGGCTTTGAAGAAACGCCCGATCAATCGGCCGCCATTCAAGCAGTGATCGGAGACATGACCTCCGGCCGGCCGATGGATAGGCTGATCTGTGGTGATGTTGGCTTCGGCAAGACGGAAGTCGCACTACGCGCAGCATTTGTTGCCGTGATGGGCGGTAAACAGGTTGCCATCCTCGCCCCCACTACCTTGCTCGCTGAGCAGCACGCGCAAACCTTTGCAGATCGTTTCGCGGATTGGCCGGTGAGGATCGCTGAACTGTCGCGCTTTAGAACCGGCAAAGAGATTACGCAAGCGCTAAAAGGTTTGGCCGAGGGTACGATCGATATCGTGATCGGCACCCATAAACTGCTTTCACCCGATGTAAAATTTCAGCGACTGGGTTTAGTCATCATCGATGAAGAGCACCGCTTTGGTGTACGCCAGAAAGAAGCCCTAAAAGCCCTGCGTGCCGAGGTTGATGTATTGACACTGACAGCAACCCCCATCCCCCGCACATTGGGCATGGCACTCGAAGGCTTGCGTGAGTTCTCGGTGATTGCAACCGCACCGCAGAAACGACTTGCCATCAAAACCTTTGTGCGCGGCGAATCTGAGTCTGTCATCCGCGAAGCTTGCCTGCGTGAGCTCAAGCGTGGTGGCCAGGTGTATTTCCTGCATAACGAAGTCGAGAGTATCGATAATCGCAAGGCCAAACTTGAAGCCTTGCTGCCCGAGGCCAGAATCGCGATTGCACACGGTCAGATGCACGAGCGCGAACTAGAAAAAGTCATGCGCGATTTCGTGCAGCAGCGCTTCAATATCCTGCTCTGCACCACCATCATCGAAACCGGCATTGATGTCCCCACTGCCAACACCATCATCATGCACCGCGCTGATCGCTTTGGTCTGGCACAGTTACATCAGCTGCGTGGCCGTGTCGGTCGATCGCATCACCAAGCCTATGCTTATCTGCTGGTGCACGATGTACAAACACTGGGCAAGCTGGCCGAGCGGCGACTGGAGGCGATCCAGCAAATGGAAGAACTCGGTAGTGGCTTCTACTTGGCAATGCACGATCTTGAAATCCGTGGCGCAGGCGAAGTGCTCGGCGAGAGCCAATCAGGTGAAATGACCGAGATCGGTTTCCAGCTGTATGCCGACATGCTGAATGCTGCCGTCAAAGCCCTGAAGAACGGGAAAGAACCTGACCTCGCTGCACCCCTGGCTAGCACAACCGAAATCAATCTGCATGTACCTGCGCTGCTGCCGAGTGATTTCTGCGGCGATGTGCATGAGCGACTATCGATCTATAAGCGCCTTGCCAACTGCGAGACACAAGATAAGATCGATGACCTACAAGAGGAGCTGATCGATCGCTTCGGCAAACTACCCGATCCTGTCAAGGCCTTGATTGAGACGCACCGCCTGCGCATCGCAGCGCGCAGTGTGGGTATTGTAAAAATTGATGCGCATGCAGAATCTGCGCTGCTGCAGTTCGAGCCAAAGCCACCGATCGATCCGATGCGCATCATCGAACTGGTTCAGAAAAATCGTCACGTAAAGCTATCCGGGCAGGACAAGCTGCGTGTCATTGCGAATATGCCCGATCTCGCTGCGCGTGTGGCGCAGGTGAAATCTACTATTAAGGCATTAGCCGCCTGAGGCGATGAACACCCACCCAACCAAACTAATACTGCAAGGCCCCGACGCCAATGAGCACACCGTATCGCTGATCGCAGCGCAGGTAGGCGCCGAAAATCCCACCATGATCGCCAGCACGGCCTGGCGCTGTGACCTACCCTCACCGCTGAGTAATGCGTCGAAAGATCTTTTAAAAAAACTCAGTGAAGCAGCGAAGATCGATTACACCGTGCTGCCGGCTGACTTACGGCTAAAAGATTTCAAGCTGCTGGTGATGGATATGGACTCTACCCTCATCACCATCGAGTGCATCGATGAGATCGCCGATATGCAAGGCTTGAGATCCGAGGTCGCCGCCATCACCGAAGAAGCCATGCGTGGCGAGCTGGATTTTTCTGAGAGTTTGCAGCGTCGCGTCGCGCTACTCAAAGGCTTGGACGAGTCGGCGCTGGCGCGTGTATTCGAGCAAAGACTCGAGCTAACCCTGGGCGCGCACTCTATGCTGCACGCCATGAAAAAAGCTGGCCTACGGACAGTACTGGTTTCCGGCGGCTTTACCTATTTCACCGAGCGGCTTGAGCATGAACTCGAGTTGGACGTCAGCCATGCCAATCGGCTTGAAGTTATTGATGGCAAGTTGACTGGACGTGTGCTGGGCAATATCGTCGATGCGCAAGCAAAGAAATCAACCGTGATCGAGCAGTCCGCTGAGTTGGGTGTGCCCACGTCAGCGGCCATCGTCATCGGCGATGGCGCCAATGATCTGGCCATGATGTCGGTTGCGGGATTATCGATTGCGTTTCGCGCCAAACCGGTGGTGCAAGCCAAAGCGCATGTGGCGCTCAATTACTCCGGGCTTGATGGCGTAGTCAGTTTATTTTTGTAGCTGTGGGCTAGGCGCCATCAACAACGCCAGAAGCTGTTTATTGAAGGCTTTTAAATGCTTGGGTCAGATCATTGATCAAGTCCTGAACATCTTCCAGACCAATATTGAATCTCACCAACTGCCCTTGATGCGGCCAGTCCCGGCGAATCTGAGTCATGCGGTAAGGCACCGCCAAACTGTTGGCGCCACCCCAGCTATAACCAATCTTGAACAGCTTCAGACTATCTATGAAGCGATCGGTCTGCGTCTCACTGTAAGCGGGATCAAACAGCACAGAAAACAAACCTGCCGCTCCGGTGAAGTCGCGCTTCCAGATGTCGTGGCCCGGGCAATCTTCCAACGCTGGGTGCAATACCTGCGCGATCTCGGGTCGCTGTTTTAACCAAGCAGCGATCTTGCGCGCAGAAGCGTCATGCGCATCGAAGCGTAGCTTCATGGTCGGCAAACCACGCAACACCAGATAGGTGTCGTCCGCAGATACGCCCAAGCCTAGCCGCATATGCGCGGTATCGATTTTTCTGTGCAGCGCCTTGTCGCGCGTGATCACTGCACCCATCAGCGCATCCGAGCCACCCGATTGGTACTTGGTCAGCGCCTGCATCACGATATCCACGCCATGCTCGAATGCGCGAAACACTAAACCAGCCGACCAGGTGTTATCTAAAGCTACCGGCACCCCATGCGCTTTGGCAGCGCGACAGATGGCTGGTACGTCCGGCATTTCCATCGACACCGAACCCGGCGCCTCAGTCCAGATCAATCGCGTAGTCGGCTTGATCAGCTCGCCAATCTGCTCACCGATCATGGGATCGTAAAACTGCGAACTGATGCCAAAGTCAGATTGCAACCAATACGCGAGTTCACGATTCGGGTTGTAGGCATTGTCAGGCAGCAGCAGATCATCACCGCTCTTCAACAGCGCCAGATTGATCATGGCAATTGCTGCCAAGCCGCTCGGCGCTAATAAGCAATGCGAACCACCTTCTATTTCGGCCAGGCGCGCCTCGAGCGTGAAGGTGGTTGGCGTACCGTGCAATCCGTAGGTATAGCCGCTCTTCTCTTGCCAGTTACGCGCACGTAATGCAGCAACGTTCTTGAACAAAACGGTCGAGGCGTGATGAATCGCACTCGGAAATGCAGAGAAGCCTTCCGGTGGACGGTAATCCGTCGCCGTCAGTAGTGTTTGCAGGGATTTTTTTTCATCAGCCACGGCTCACCCGACAGTAATCGACAGTCCTTGATCGAAAGCCCTTAGTCGACACGACCCCAAAGATCGTGCGCATCGGCAGCAGTGATCTGGACATCGACGAAGCTGCCAACTTTCAGCTCACGCCCAGGCTCATAGGGTAGCTTGATATAGACAACGCCATCGATCTCCGGCGCATCGGCCGCCGAGCGACCGGTCGCGCCATTGCGATCAACCGCGTCAATCAACACCCGCAAGGTCTTGCCGACTTTCGATTGCAAACGCTCGCGCGAAATTTGTTCTTGCAGCTGCATGACACGGCCGCGGCGCTCTTCGCGCACTTCATCCGGTACCGGGTTCTCAATCGCATTCGCCGCTGCACCATCGACCGGCGAATAGGCGAAGCAACCCAAGCGATCGATCTTTGCTTCGCGCAAGAAGTCGAGCAAATACGAAAACTCTTCCTCCGTCTCCCCAGGGAAACCGGCAATGAAAGTCGAACGAATCGTAATATCGGGACAAAGCTCGCGCCAGGCGCGGATGCGCTCGATATTTTTTTCACCACTTGCTGGGCGCTTCATGCGCTTGAGTACATCCGGGTGCGCATGCTGCAGCGGTACATCTAGATAGGGCAGCACATGATTACCCTGCATCAGCGGGATCACCTCATCTACATGCGGATAAGGGTAAACATAATGCAGACGCACCCAGGCATCATATTGCTGTGCCAGCTCGCCCAGCGCACGGGTCAGATCGGTCATGTGCGTGCGCATTGGCTTGCCATTCCAAAAGCCGGTGCGAAACTTCACATCAACGCCGTATGCGCTGGTGTCTTGCGAGATCACCAGCAATTCTTTGACACCCGCTTTGAATAAATTCTCGGCCTCGAGCATAACGTCCGCTACCGGGCGCGACACCAGATCGCCGCGCATCGACGGGATGATGCAGAAACTACAGCGGTGATTACAGCCCTCGGAAATTTTCAGATAAGCATAGTGCTTGGGCGTGAGCTTGACGCCTTGCGGTGGCAGCAAATCAAGAAAAGGCTCGTGCGGTTTGGGTAGATGCATATGCACCGCATCCATCACCTCACCCAGCGCATGCGGCCCCGTGACAGCCAGCACCTTGGGGTGCACCTTGCGCACAATCTCTTCGCCCGCTGCATCCTTCTTGCTGCCCAAGCAGCCTGTGACGATAACTTTGCCGTTTTCATTCAGCGCTTCGCCGATCGCATCCAGCGACTCCTGTACCGCGGCATCAATGAAGCCACAGGTATTCACGATCACCAAATCGGCACCATCATAAGACTTGGCCGTTTCATAACCCTCAGCGCGCAACTGAGTAAGGATTTGCTCGGAATCGGTCAGCGCCTTGGGGCAACCGAGTGAGACGAAACCAACTTTGGGAGCTGCTGCAGATGTTGACGACATGTTGTGGCGATAGTCTGAGGTGTTGAAAAAAGCCGGCAACTCGTGCCGGCTTTGGTCGGTAGTAAGGAAGCGATCTTGATCAGGCCTTTTCAGCCTCCGGTGGGCGGGCGCCGTTACCGTTCATACCAGGAAACGGAAATCCGACGAACACGTTTTTAGCCTGGCTTTGCATCTGCTCTTGCATCTGCATGAACAGGCTCTTACTTTGCTCGATGTAGTTACTCATCATGCCCTGCATCATCGGCGCTTGCACACTCATGAACTGCGTCCACATCTCAGGGCTGAATGATTTCTCGTCGATCAAACCCTTCGAGTTCTCGGCCATTTTGTTTTGGATGTCGATGAACACCTGGATGTTTTTCTCAAGATAAGAGCCCATCATGCCCTGCATCGCATGACCGTAGTAGCGAATGATTTGCGACAAGGCCGAGCTGGAGAACATGGGCTGACCGTTCGACTCTTCTTCCAAAATAATCTGCAACAGGATGCTACGAGTGAGGTCTTCCTCGGTCTTGGCATCCACCACGATAAATATCTCATTGGCAAGCACGAGTTGCTTGACGTCTGCGAGGGTGATGTAGGAACTGGTCTGGGTATCGTACAAGCGGCGGTTCGGGTACTTCTTAATCAGGCGCTCGGCCGATTTTTTTGCGCTATTCATGAGGTGTCCACTCTTTTGCGTCGCAATGAATACATGCGATCTTGTTTAAATGACGAGCACGGGCCCGTGTCTCTGAGCCGATTATAGTCTCGAAAATCAATTAGTTGTCTAGCATTAGGCGGTGCATTACGACTATTTTGCGCCGCACCGCGCGCCGCCATGCTGGTCGCTCGGCGGTGCCCTGTCAATGTGACAAGAGATTCGCTGACTGGCACCTGTGGGGGCGGTTTGGCCTTATGCGGCCTTGACCTTCACATAGCGCCCGGGCGCTGGCTCGATCGGCTTGTGGCGGGTGTTGCCGTATTTGGCAGGTGCTTTGCGCATAGTCCCGGCATGCTCGGCCAAGAAGGCGGACCACGCTGTCCACCAGCTACCGGGTTGCTCGGTGGCGCCAGCCAGCCATTCATCTGCGCTGCTCGGTAGTGAGTTATTCACCCAGTAGCTACGCTTTTTCTTGGCCGGCGGATTAATCACACCAGCGATGTGACCCGACGCACCCAAAATGAAACGGTTCTGGTTCCGCTTGCCTTTGTTGATCAGGTCGGTGGTGCGATAAGCACTACCCCAGGGCACGATATGGTCCTCACGCGAGGCATACAAAAACGCAGGTAGCTTCAATTTGCTGAGGTCGATCGGGTCGCCGCTGACGCGTAACTTGCCGGGCTTGCGCAACTCGTTCTGCAAGTACATGTGACGCAAGTAGTAGCAAAACATCGGTCCGGGCAGATTGGTGCTATCCGAGTTCCAGTACAACAGGTCAAAGGCGGGCGGCTCCTCGCCTTTCAGGTAATTGTTTTCAACATAGTTCCAGACTAGGTCATTCGGCCGCAGGCTGGAAAAGGTCGCTGCGAAATCTCGCCCGGGCATGAGACCGCCCTTCGCGATCGATTGTTCGCGTTGCGCGACCTGTTGCTCGTCGACGAACACATCAATCACCCCAACGTCGGTGAAATCCAACATAGTGGTGAGCAGCGTCACGCTGGCCGCAGGATGCTTGCCACGCGCAGCCAACACGGCCAGTGCCGTCGCGACGATGGTGCCGCCGACGCAGAAGCCGAGCACGTTCAATTGCTTTGCACCGCTGATATCCAGCGCGACTTCCATCGCACGTATCGGTCCTTGCTCGATGTAGTCATCCCAACTCAGATGGCCGAGCGCAGCATCCGGATTCACCCATGACACTACAAACACGGTATGCCCCTGCTCGACGGCGTAACGAATCAGTGAGTTTTCTGGCTGCAGATCGAGAATGTAGTATTTGTTGATACATGGCGGCACAAACAGCAGCGGACGCTCGTGCACTTCTTTGGTCAACGGCCGGTACTGCAGCAGCTGCATCACCTCGTTCTCGAATACGACCGCGCCCTCGGTGGTGGCAACATTGCGGCCTACCTCAAACGCGCTCTCATCGGTCTGCGAGATATGGCCCTTACCCATATCACTCAGCATGTGCATGATGCCGCGCGTCAGGCTCTCGCCTTTCGACTCCACTAGTTTCTGCTGTGCCTCGGGGTTGGTCGCCAAAAAATTCTTGGGAGATAAAGCGTCAATCGTCTGCTGGGTAGCGAAGCGGATTTTGCGTTTGGTTTTTTCGTCAGTCTCGACCGCTTCCGCTAATGCATTCAAGTAGCGCGCATTCAGCAGATAAACCGCCGCGTTGAAGGCATGCAGCGGGTTGTTATGCCATGCAGGGTCGGCAAACCGACGGTCAGGAATATCAGGGGCACGTTGTGCCACCAGCGCTGTCCAGAGTGTCGACAACTCGTCCGTAAAATCCTTTTGTAACTGCGCCAGCTTTTCAGGGGGTACCACAGCATTGATGGGCGCCATCGGCGGCACTGCAGGCAAGTTCGGCATGGCCGGCATCGAGGGTAGCCCGGCTTGCATCAGGTTGAACATTGACTGCCACTGCTTCGGATCAGTCACTTGCTCGAGCCACTGCTGTGCGGCTGCCTGCTGCGCCGCGTTGCGGTCTGAAGTATTCATGCGCTTTCCGGACGGTTCAATCGAGCGTTCGCTGCAGCGCGTGGTGGTCGGTGCTAGGATGCGCGCTGACTTTCGCTAGAGCAGGCATACCGTGCATATCGCTGCAGTGGGTTGGATTTATGTGACGCTGATGATGGCTATCACCGAAGAGACGGTGGTGGCAGGCATTATGACGTTTTTCCTTTATGGCGTGTTGCCAACGGTGATCATTGTTTATCTCGGTGGCAGCCCGCAGCGTCGCCGACGCAACGAAGAAGCGCGTTTACGCATGATGCAAGAACGGCAAACCGCGAACAACCCCGAGGTAAAGCAGGACAGCGATCGGACTAACTGAGCCAGATCATCGACGCCATACGACCCGTGGTGCGCTCGCGTCGGAATGAATAAAACCGCTTCGGATCGGTGACGGTGCAATGCTCACCGCCTGACACCTGCGTCACCCCCACCCCGGCCAATGCCCGCTTCGCCAGCGCTGGCAGGTCCGCTAGAAACTTGCCGGGTCTATCCGCTATCGCCCTGAATACCGATGCATCCGCCTGCAGATGCGCGAAGGCGTCCAGCACGTCCTCACCCACCTCGAACGCTTGCGGCCCGATCCCGGGTCCAAGCCAGGCAAGGATTTCCTCGGCACCACAGTCCCGCATGGCGTTCACCGTCGTCTCCAACACCCCGGAAGCGAGCCCGCGCCAGCCTGCGTGCGCGGCGCCCACCACGCGACCACGACTATCCGCCAGAAGCACAGGGGTGCAGTCCGCCGTCATGATGGCGCACACTACCCCGGCGCGGGTCGCAATGCAGGCATCGGCTTGGATGGTGGTTTGCGGATGGTCGGCGTTGATCACCCGGGTACCGTGGACTTGTGTCAGCCAGACCGGTTCGGACGGAAGTTGCTGCCGCAGTAGCGCACGGTTGTGTGTAACCGCATGCTCGGTATCGCCAACATGGGTGCCAAGGTTGAGGCCACCACCACCCGCGCCGTCGTCATAGGGTGCTTCGCTGACACCGCCTTGGCGCGTGGTCGATAACACCGACACCGATGCGGGGAGCCCCGGCCATTGAATATCAAGGACAGGTAGGTCCATCACGCAGCGGTGAAGTCAATACCAGCGCGTGCCAGCAGCTGCGACATGTCAGCCGGCAGCGCAGCTGTCCATTCGCAGCTTTCTCGATTTGCGGGGTGCTGTAATGCGAGCCGCTCCGCGTGCAAGGCCTGACGGGGAAACACCCCGGCCAGATGCTGCTTGCCATAGACCGTATCCCCCACCAAGGGAAATCCAATCGATTGCAGGTGTACGCGAATTTGATGGGTGCGCCCGGTTTCCAACTTGCAGCGCAGTAGCGCGACCGGTTTACCGTCCAGCATGCCGTTGGCTACCCGCGAATAATGCGTTACTGCAGGTTTGGCCAGCAGCGATTTGCTGACCGCCATGCGGGTTCGATCACGTGGATGGCGTCCGATGGCCGCCTCGATCCGCCCACTCGAAATAGGTTGCCCCCATACCAGCGCGAGATACTCGCGCCCCATGCTGCGCTCCTGCAGTTGTCGGACCAAATGAGTCTGCGCCGACAGGGTTTTCGCGACCACCAGCAGACCACTGGTGTCTTTGTCGAGCCGATGCACGATGCCTGCACGCGGCACACCTGCCAGCTGCGGCCAGTGATGCAGCAAGCCATTCAGCAAAGTGCCCTGCCAATTACCGGCAGCTGGGTGCACCACTAACCCCACAGGCTTATGAATCACCACAATCGATTCATCCTCATGCAGCACATCCAACACCATGGACTCGGGCTGGAAGGCAAAGTCGCTATTCGAGGGTTGCGGTTGTAGAGTGATTAATTCATCACCCAGCATGCCCGATTTTGCCTTCGCTACTCTGCCGTCGACCAACACATGACCGCTATCGATCCACTGCTGCAAGCGGGCGCGCGAGTACTGTGGCAAGAGCGATGACAAGACTTTATCGAGTCGGACGCCGCAGCTACTGGCATCGAGTTTCAGCGAAATCGGTGCAAGATCATCACCGCCCGCGCTGAATTCATCGGCGTCTTCCGCGTCATCAAGCGAGTCTTGCAAATCTGGCGGGGTCGGATCAGGTTTCAACGTCTTCGGGGCTGGCTTGGCATGGGAGTTCATCGGCTATAATCCTTGGCGAATTCCGATTTACCACCGACCTCCCCCATGCCAAAGCTTCTCTTCAGACTTACTTTGATCGCACTTACGCTGGCGCTTGTTGCCTGCGGCTCCATTGGGGAAAAGAGGGACGAAACCAAGAACTGGTCGGCAGACAAATTATACGCTGAGGCGGTAGAGCAGCTGAAGGGCGGCTTCTACGAGAAATCCATCAATTATTTCGAGAAGCTCGAGTCACGTTATCCCTTCGGCACCTATGCACAGCGGGCCCAGATGCAAATTGCTTATGCTTACTACAAGCAAAACGAGCAGGCGCAGTGTCTGGCGGCAATCGACCGCTTTATTCGGCTGCATCCGAACCACCCCAACGTCGATTACATGTACTACCTGCGTGGGTTAGCGAACTTTAAGGACAAGAAAGGCTTGTTGGATTTTGTCAGCGAGCAGGATCCTACCGAACGCGACCCAAAAGCGGCACGCGCCGCCTTTGATGCCTTCAAACAGCTGATCGACCGCTACCCCAACAGCCAATATGCTGAGGATTCGCGCGACCGTTTGAATTATCTGCTCGACGCCATGGCCAAGTATGAGGTACATGTCGCCAACTACTACTACCGTCGTGGCGCCTATGTTGCAGCCGCTAACCGGGCGCAAAATGTAGTACGTGATTACCCCGGGTCTGAAGCCGCCAAGAATGCGCTACGCATTCAGATGCTTTCCTATGACGCTATGGGCATGAAAGAACTGCGCGACGACACTGAACGTGTCTATCAACTAAACTTCCCGAAAGCCGATGCCGACGACATCGCAAGCGGCAAAAAGCCGTGGTGGAAGGTTTGGTAAGCTAGCTTCTATACGGCCAGCGATTTTTTAGGGCCTTCGACAACGCGACCGCCTTTTCAGGCGGTGCGCCGACGAAATATCCAACGCGCTTCATTGGAAGCCTTCGCGTCAAAGCCGTAACCCTCGCTATCAAAATCCTTTAACTGCTCCGGCTTGGTGAGCTTATGCTCAATCGCATAGCGCGCCATCAAACCCCGCGCGCGCTTGGCAAAAAACGACACGATCTTGTAACCACCGCCCTTCCACTCCTCGAACACCGGGGTAATCACTGGGTGATCCAGCTTCGCAGGCTGTACCGATTTGAAGTACTCCTCGGAGGCCAAATTCACCAGCGCAGCTGCCTTCGCGGCCTTAAGCGACGCATTGATTGCCTCGGTGATGTCGTCACCCCAGAAGGCATATAAATCCTTGCCGCGCTTGGTCGTCAGCCGTGTGCCCATCTCCAAGCGATAAGGCTGCATCAGATCGAGTGGGCGCAGCACACCGTACAAACCCGACAAGATGCGCAGATGCTTCTGTGCCCAATCGAGTTGCCGTGCATTCAGGCTTCGTGCATCCAGTCCCTCGTACACATCGCCATCGAAGGCCAGCATGGCCGGGCGTGAATTATCTGACGTGAACTTCTTTGACCAGCTGGCATAACGCGCCACATTTAGCTGCGCAAGGCTGTCGGAGATGCTCATCAGGCTGCCGATTTTGGCTGGCGGCATCGTACGTAGCGTGGACACCAGCTCGGCCGAGCGCGCGATAAAATCTGGCTCAGTGGTCTTGTTGACCTTGATCGGCGACTCGAAGTCGAGTGTTTTAGCGGGTGAAAGAACAATCAACATAAGTAATGTGCAGCATGAATGCCAAGGGTACGGAAGATATCGATCCAAAACGACCTTACGATCGATCCCAATAAAAAACTGTGTTTGCAACTGGTGTCACAAGATAATCAGACGAATGATACCGAAATCAACTTCCCGCCTGGTGCTCGACACCAATGTCTGCCTCGACCTGTTCGTCTATCGTGATCCGCGCTGGCAGCGACTGGTGCAATCGATGGAAAACGGTGAGGTAGCCTGCGTGACGCGCGAAGACTGCCGCACCGAGTGGACACTCGTCCTTGAATACCCGCGCTTTGCGCTGGATGATCGCGCAAAGCAATCTGCACTCGACGAATTTGATCGGCTGATCCTGATGACCGACACCTATCAACCTTCTGAGATGACACTACCCGTCTGCAAAGACCGAGATGATCAGAAATTCCTCGAACTGGCCGCCACCAGTGGCGCCCACTATCTCTTATCGAAAGACAAAGCACTGCTCAAACTGGCACGGCGGGTTCGCAAACTCGGCTTGTTTGAGATCACTACGCCGGAGCAGTGGGTCGCGCGCTAAGCGAATACATCTTATCGAACGCACATCACCCCTTGAGCGATGCGCGCCACTCACGCATGAGCTCGGTGTTTTCTTTTCGGTCGGCACTCACCTGCTGCACGCTGGGTCGCTCAGCTAGCCGCTTTAAATACTCTTTGAGCGGATAATCTGCCAGCACATCTTCGCCGTAGATTGCCTTCGTGGTCATTGAGATTATCGGGAGATGAACAGCAGCGGCGCAATCCGCCAAGCCAAATTCGCTCCCCGCGATATACGGATCGAAGCTGACTAACTGCGCAAGTGCCTTCGCACTACGTTTGAGTTGTTTGTGGGCGAGCGCTTTGCGTTCATCACCTGCTTTGCCACCGAAGAATGCTTCGCCGTACAAATCGCGTGCAACCAGCTCGAGATGTAGCTCGATGAACTGGATCAGCTCACGCACCTTGGCGGCAGCAAGCGGATCTTTGGGCAGCAGCGGTGTCTGCGGGTAAGCGGACTCCAAATAGTCCACCATTACTTGCGATTCACAGAGGGCCTGCCCATCGATATCGAAATACGGCAATTTACCCAATGGGGATTGGGCCAGGAGCTCGGCAGATCGATCAGGCCATTGCAGCTTTTCCTCGAACGGAATCGCTTTTTCAAGCAGAACCAGCTTGACCTTGTTGTAGTAATTACTCGCCGCAAACCCGCACAGTACGATCATGCCGTCTCTCCTCTGGTGCCGATGAAGGTGTTTCCATCCTTGGCCATGCAGTCTATCATTCCGGGCGACAACAAATCCCCTACCCAATATGCCAGCCGAACTGCTTGCCTCGCGCCACGAACACACCCTGGTGCTAACCCTGTCGAACCCCGGCGCTAAGAACGCGCTGCACCCGGATATGTACGCCGCCGGTGTAGAGGCGCTGGAGACCGCCGAGCGCGATCCGGCGGTGCGCTGCATCGTGCTCACGGGCGCCGGCGATGTGTTTTGCGCGGGCGGCAATCTGAACCGTCTACTGGAGAACCGTGCCAAAGACCGCTCGGTGCAGGCAAATTCTATTGATCAGCTGCACAGCTGGGTAGCTGCGATTCGTGACTGCAGCAAGCCCGTGATTGCAGCAGTTGAGGGCCCGGCGGCAGGTGCTGGTTTTTCCTTGGCGCTGGCCTGCGATCTGATTGTCGCTGCCGAGTCGGCTAAATTCGTGATGGCGTATGTCAAAGTCGGACTGACACCGGACGGTGGCGGCTCATGGTTTTTGTCGCAGGCATTACCGCGACAACTTGCCACCGAGATACTGCTGGAGGGTCAAGCAGTGACTGCAGCGCGCCTGCATCAGGCAGGTGTGGTGAACCGTATCGTGGCAAACGGCACCGCGCTGGACGAGGCACTGAAATGGTCCGAACAATTCGCCGCGCTATCGCCGAACGCCTGCGCCGGCATCAAGTCGCTACTGCATGATGCGCCGGCAAATACACTGAGCACACACTTTAACGCTGAGAAGAATCACTTTGTCGAGGCGCTTCACCATCGCGATGGGCTTGAGGGCATCACCGCCTTTCTGGAAAAAAGAAAGGCAGACTACCGATGAGCTTTAATCCACGCCGGCGCGTCTATCTGATGCGCCACGGTAGTGTCACTTATTTTGATAGCGACGGAAAACCGGTACTGCCCGAGTCAGTCCCGCTCAATCAAGCCGGCCGCGAGCAGGCCAGCGCCGCTGGGCGTGTGTTCGCGGAACAGGGCGTCAAGTTTGATCGCGTGATTGTGTCGGGCTTGCCGCGTACCGTTGAGACCGCTACTCGAGTGCTCGCTGAAACCGGGCAATACATCGCGCTTGAGGAATGGCCAGAATTTGTCGAAATTCGTGGCGGTAAACTCTCCAGCATTCCGGATACCGAATTACGCGCTGCGTTTACTGCAGCCTTTGAAGGTATCGCGCCTGAACACCTGCAGTTTTTAGGTGGCGAGAGCGTGGGCGAGTTGCTTGATCGGATTCACCCCGCCGTTGACAAACTGCGTGCCGATCCTGATTGGGATACCGTACTCGTCGTACTGCACGGCGGTGTGAACCGCGCGATTTTGTCGTACGCCTTGACGGGTCAGCGGATTTTCATGGGTAACCTCGCGCAAACAGCGGGCTGCATCAACGTGCTGGATGTCGGCGAGGCTGCGATTGATTGGGTAGTCAGGATCGTGAACTACTCGCCCCCCTCCACGCTACAAGCAGAATCGCGCGGCACGACGATGGAGGCCTTATTCCATCAGTACCGTCAATCACGCGGCATTTGAGATCACCATGACCGCATCCACCGAAGCGCATCATTCCACGCCGAACAACATCAAGGCCGACACGCTTGCGAATTACTTGCGTGAACATGTCGAGGGATTTTCAGGCGAACTGAAGATTGAGCGATTCTCCGGCGGTCAGTCCAATCCCACCTACAAGCTCAGCGCGGGCGGCCAACACTACGTTCTCCGCACCAAGCCAGCGCCAGCGACGCTATTACTACCTTCTGCGCACGCGATCGATCGCGAATTTCGTGTCATGGATGCGCTCTCGCGCGTTGGCTTTCCCGTCGCGAAGCAATACGCGCTTTGTCTCGACGAATCTGTCATTGGTCGAGCGTTTTATGTGATGGAGTTTATCGAGGGTCGTGTGCTGTGGGATCAGGCACTACCCGGCATGAGCCCCACTGAGCGCGCTGCCATCTACGATGAAATGAATCGCGTGATTGCCCTACTACATGGCGTTGATTACCAAGCGATTGGCTTAGAGAGCTACGGCAAACCTGGCAACTACTTCGCCCGCCAGATCGATCGCTGGACCCGTCAGTACAAAGCGGCCGAGACGGAGCATATCGCTGCGATGGAGTCATTAATCGAATGGCTGCCGCAGCACATCCCGGATGGTGAGATCACCACCATCGTGCATGGTGATTACCGGCTCGATAATGTGATTTTCCATCCGACTGAGCCACGCATCGTCGCTGTACTCGATTGGGAGCTATCAACGCTGGGGCACCCGCTGGCAGATTTTTCGTATCACTGCATGAGCTGGCATATTCCACCTGGCGTGTATCGTGGCATTGGCGGGCTTGATCTTGAATCGCTCGGCATCCCAAATGAAAAAGACTATATCGCCCGTTACAGTGAGCGAACTGGCATTTCCATTCGTCCCGAAGATTTTCGCTTCTACCTCGCGTATAACCTGTTCCGCATGGCCGGTATCCTGCAAGGCATCATGAAGCGCTACCAGGACGGTACAGCTGCTAGCGAAGAAGCACTACGCAACGCACAAGCGACACGACCCATGGCAGAGCTAGGCTGGGCTTATGCCAGCGGTGCCACCTCCATGTAAATAGTTAAAAACAAACCAGGAGACCTTGATGGATTTTGCGTATTCCGATCGCTGCGAGCGTTTGCGTCAACAACTGCTCGTGTTCATGGAGGCGCATGTGTATCCGAACGAGCGCCGTTATAAAGACGAAGTTGACCGCAATGGCCGCGAGCTGGGTAACCGCTGGATTCCCACCGAAGTCGTCGAGGAACTCAAACCTATCGCAAGGGCCGCTGGTTTATGGAACTTGTTTCTGCCTCAGTCGTCACGCGCACCGGAAGGACTATCGAACCTCGACTATGCGCCCCTATGCGAGATCATGGGTCGGGTGACATGGGCGCCGGAGATATTCAATTGCTCGGCACCCGATACCGGCAATATGGAAACTATCGAGCGCTACGGCTCGGAAGAGAACAAGCGCGAATGGTTAGAGCCACTGCTGCGCGGCGAGATACGCTCCGCATTCGCCATGACCGAACCGGATGTAGCCTCCAGCGACGCGACTAATATCAGCACTCGTATCGGACGTGATGGTGACTCCTATGTAATCAATGGTCGTAAATGGTGGATATCCGGTGCCGGTGATCCGCGCTGTAAGATCTTCATCGTGATGGGCAAGACTGACCCGCAGGCGGCGCGTCATGCACAGCAATCGATGATTCTGGTGCCGGCAGATACTCCAGGACTGAATATCCTCCGACCATTACCGGTGTTCGGTTACGACGATGCACCGCATGGTCACTGCGAAATCGTATTTGACAACGTGCGAGTACCCGCATCGAACATGCTACTCGGTGAAGGCCGTGGTTTCGAGATTGCGCAGGGTCGTTTAGGACCAGGGCGGATTCATCACTGCATGCGTGCCATTGGCACTGCTGAGCGTGCGCTGGAGTTGATGTGCAAGCGTCTCGATTCGCGCGTTGCCTTTGGCCGCAAAATCTCCGAGCAAGGCATTTGGCGCGAGCGCATCGCCGAGTCACGCATCATGATCGATACTGCACGGCTGCTGGTACTCAAGGCTGCTTACATGATGGATACGGTCGGTAACAAAGTCGCGAAGACTGAAATCGCCATGATCAAGGTACTGGCACCCAATGTGGCGCAGCAGATCATTGACTGGGCGATACAGGCCCATGGTGCCGGTGGCGTGTCGGACGATTTCCCGCTGGCGCAGTTGTGGGCGCATAACCGCACATTACGCCTTGCAGACGGCCCGGACGAAGTTCATCGCAACGCCATCGCTAAACTAGAGCTGGCAAAGTACCTTAGTCTGCACGGCTAATCCTTGCAATTACCCATTACACGATCATGATTGATGTCTACTCTTGGCCGACACCTAATGGCCACAAGATTCATATTCTGCTGGAAGAATGCGGCCTTCCCTATCACGCGCATGCCATTGATATTGGTGCTGGTGATCAGTTCACACCTGAGTTTTTAGCGATTTCGCCGAACAATAAAGTACCGGCAATCGTCGACCCCAATGGCCCGGATGGCAAACCGATGTCGCTGTTTGAATCTGGAGCGATTCTGGTTTACCTCGCTAGCAAGGTGAACCGATTTCTCGGCGATACCGATCGCGAGAAGTTCAATGTGCTGCAATGGCTGATGTGGCAGATGGGTGGCTTTGGGCCGATGCTCGGTCAGGCGCATCACTTCCGTATCTACGCCCCGGAAAAAATCGAGTACGGTATTCAGCGCTACACCAACGAAGCGGCCAGACTATATGGCGTACTCGACAAGCAGCTTTCGCAGCATCGCTACCTCGCGGGCGATAGCTACACCATCGCGGATATCGCCACCTTCCCGTGGACACGTTCCACGCAAAACCAAGGCATCGACTGGGCACGCTACCCGCATGCGAAACGTTGGCATGACGAGATCGCCGCGCGGCCAGCCGTTCAGCGCGGCGTTCAGGTTCTTGCCGACCTGCGCAGACCGCTGATTGATGACAAGGCAAAGTCAGTACTGTTTGGCGCAGAGCAGTACAAGGCGCGGTAGCGTCTCTGTGGGTTAGCCGCCACGTTAAGCCCAATCTAAGTCTCAAGCTGCAGAACCACCTTGGCTTCTGGCGCCACCGAGGTGCTCGAAAAGTAACAAAAATTTAATACTCACGCCCTATTCGGACTTGAGTTAACCTTTTTTTGTTACTACAATAATGCAGCTCCTCCTTTCGTACGACCCCGAAAAGCGGGAACGGACTTTGGTTGAGCGAGGCCTTGATTTCGCTCGGGTCGGCGAACTGTTTGCCAGCCACCACTTCACCGCAGAAGACCTCAGAAAAGAATACGAGGAGCGGCGTTTTATTTCGGTAGGAAAGATGGACCGACGCATGGTCGTAGTCGTTTGGACGCCGAAAAGCGAAATCGAACGACGCATCATCAGCATGAGGAAAGCCAATGAACGGGAACAAGCGCGGTACGGTTACTACCTGGACGGATCCTGATGATGCTCCAGAGCTTGATGACGAATTTTTCGAACGTGCTGAAGAATACGATGGCAGCCGACTAGTTAAGCGCGGACGACCTGCTGGAAGTGGCACCAAAGTCTCGACAACCATTCGCTTCGATGCTGAGATTGTCGCCGCATTCAGAGCCGATGGACCGGGATGGCAGAGCCGAATGAACGAAGCACTACGCGAGTGGTTGGCGCTTCGTCGTGTAAGCTAGCTCAGTCGCTGGACAAGGCGCGACAAACCTTTTCAAATCCGGAAAAAAGAACGTTGCAGCGCGTCTTGCTTTTGACTCGTTCATAAATACTGTCGCAGCACCACCTCGGCCACACATACTGGTTTATCTCCGCCCTCTTGCTCTGCGGTGTACTGCCAGACGGTTTGCACGCAATCTGTCAACCGCTCGATTGCCAGCAGCGAGAATCGCGCACGCATGCGCTGCTCGGTGCGCATCGGCGCCGGAAAGCGAATCTTGTTAGCGCCGTAATTGATGCTCATGCGACAAAACCGCACATCAATGGTCGACTCAAGAAATTTTGGCAGCAGCGAGAGGGTCAGGTAACCATGCGCAACCGTGCCGCCAAACGGCGACTGCTGTGTGGCACGCTCAACATCCACATGAATCCACTGCGGATCATCGGTTGCCTGTGCAAACAGGTTCACCCGATCTTGTGTGATCGTGGCCCACTCGGATACAGCAACCTCAGTCCCAAGCGCGGCCTCCAGCGCCTCGACGCTATCAAATATTTTCATTGTTTTTATGGTTGACGGGCGTCACCTCACGCCCGGAAATTCAGGGGCCCGGACAAGCCGGGCCGTACATCAATTAATGTAAGAGTGGAAGGGATCCGGGTGACGGACCTGACCGGACTGACTGCTGACCGGCATGTTGCTGCATGCAGCCAGCAAGGCAAGCGCCAGAATAGCAAACAATTTCTTCATCGCTTTCCTCACTTTCAATCAAAGGTTGAAGTTTCGCAGCGTCAGCGCGGCGGATGCCACGAACAAGTCTGCGGTCTGAGCATCTTGCATC
>JAIXQK010000107.1 GCA_027485795.1 Oxalobacteraceae bacterium | reverse complement strand
TGCGGTGGAGCACGATATCAACAAACAGGCCACCCAGGGCGACTCGCGCATTTTCTCCTTCGGCAAGATCATGCGAAAGACCAGCATCGACGAGTTTCCCCAGTTCTTCAACGTGCTGCTGGGCGACATGAGCATCGTGGGGCCGCGGCCTCACCTGCCCAAACACGACGACGAATTCAGCCGGATAACCCGCACCTACCATGGCCGGGCCTTCGTGAAACCCGGCATCACCGGCCTGGCCCAGATCCGCGGCTACCGCGGCGAAATCACCGAGCCGCACAAGCTCCACCGGCGCGTGTATTGGGATCTTTACTACGTTTCCCGCTGGTCGCTGTGGCTGGACATACGCATCATCCTGACGACCGCCTGGCAGGTGATCCGCCCGCCGGACTCGGCCTATTGACGGAGGAAGCCGGAGCGACAGCTAGACGGAGCGGCTGTTAATCGGAGCGACGGAGGCCGGAACGACGGAATGACGGCGAGTCGGAACTTAGGGCCCGCACTTTTTGACCACGGATTTCACGGATAATCACGGATGCAGTCCTATTTATGCCGATAACCTGTGCGTTTTGGATTTATTCAACGCCGAGTCGCCGAGACGCAGAGAGTCGAAAATGATTTTCCATAAGCTTTATGCTGTCTTTCTCCGCGCCCCTGCGTCTCAGCGTTAAAGTCCAAGACCAACGTAGTGTTGGTATTATCCGCGCCCATCCGTGAAATTCGTGGTTAACGTCCTACTGTATTCAGCCGGCGGTATGAGCTAAAGTGACCGGATTTGAGTAGGCCAGAAAGCTGAAGCGTCCGTCCGTCTCACCGACTCCCACCTCTCCGTCGTTCAGTCTTAACTCATTCTGCTTCCGGCTACGGTTTGGGCCACGGGATGCGGGACAAAAGCTCAGGCAGGGGGCCATTGGCGAGAAACGTGTCCAGTGGCTTGTTGGATGAAATTCTGATAAAAAACTGTTCCTCACGCTGATTAAGCCCCTTGCGAAAGAGATCGGTGACAGGGGAATACCACGGTGGCGCAAAGCCAGTGCCATATCGTTTAGACTCGGCCCCTACCAAATGCCAAAACCAGACATATTCCGGCGTATCCTTTGCCTCGAAGATACGTGCCTCGCCTACAGGTAGAGCAGGTAAAACTTCCGAAGTATCACCTGATTGAGTTTTTCTCCAGCCACTACCACTCCAGCATACATCGGGGGTGTGTCCGGCCACTAGGCGGTGAGACATGCGGCCTGGTGACCAGTAGGCAAGATAAACAGACAAACGATCACCGGTTGGACTTATGTAGTCATAAAAAATACCGTCATCAAAATTGAGCAACTCGCCCACAGCCTCCTGCATCTCCGCACTCTCTGCTATTGGCTTCTCTTTGAGCACCCACCCACGTGGTGGCGACGGCATAAGATCCACCAACCTTGCGGTAAAACGTGGCTTGGACTCTCGCCACGAGCCGTAGGCAACTAATAATACAGCAGTGAGCAATAAAAACGCTGCCACAAAAAGCGCCGTGCGATGATAACTCGAATCTTTCATGAGCGATTTAGTTCCAACTCGGCCCAGCGAACCAATAGGATGGAACTGGCGCAAATAGAAGTAAGGATGGCGCAATTATAAAGCGGAAAATCCATCCAAGCGTGAGCTAAGGGCAGCCCAAGTCCAATCACTAGTGCCAAGTAGTGTGGCTGATGCCAAATCTTCAAACGGATGGCACTCACGAGGAACCACAACAGCAGAAGCGTGATAATACCAAATCCAAACAATCCAATCTCCGCGAGAAGTTGGATATAGTCGTTGTGCGCATTACTCCAAAGCATCATTCCTTCGCTGCTGGGAAGTTTAAAAATATCTGGATGATTCTGCTGAACTTGCGGGAACGCATGGCGAAAGCTGCCCCCACCCCAACCCCAAAGGGGCTTTTCATGGAATAAATCGAGCGTAGCATTTCTGGCCAGCGTTCGGGGCTCAATGTGATACTTTTGCCCTAAGTCGGTTGTAAGGAAGCGTATCTGTTCGATGCTCTTGTCCAAATTCAGGAACCAAAAGACACTAGTGATTAAAAATATAACACCGAATCCGCTAAGAGTAGATTGCAGGGCAGATGGGGAAAATTGATTCTTAGCGCGCAATCGCCAGAATACAGAAATCACTATAACAGAGAAAATTAAGCCTGCGGCAAGAATCATGGCCGCCCTGGAGCCACCAAGGAAAACCAAAGATGCTACAATGATAGCAGAAAATACGTAAACCGGGGCCGGACTGCTGCGCTCCAGGTGTCGCATGGCCTTGAAGTGGTGCCACAAAGCTAGCGCAAGGGCCATGCCTAGTATTATGTTAAAATATGCCCCTGCATGATTCTTGTAAAAAAAAGTAGCTACGAAGTAGCTTGCCGTAGGTTTTATAAACCACAATACTTTATCCGCATCGGTAACCTTTTGAAGAATTCCGATCAATGCCAGCACAGTCCCGTTGACGACCAAAACCGTCAGGATCGTATGCAGTCCGCTGCGGCGAGTGAGGCCGATCCAGAGGGCGCAGGCAAGTGTCCACGCTCCGCCCCAAATGCAGAGCATGCGCCAGGCATTCATTTTCTCGAAGGGGGCGTCGACTCCGCTCGGCAACCACGTTATGTGATCAATGGGCACCAGCCACCAGTAAGGGAAGGCCTCAACTCGTCGGTAGGCCGGGTTGAGGGCTTGGCAGGCCACGTAGCCGAGCAGAAGCAGGCCGAGCCAAAAGACAGGAAACTTAAGCAGGCGCGACCACGGGTGAAGAATGAAGGATCCTTGGGGAGCGAGCTCGCCACGATAATGGCGGGGCCAGCAAGCCACTACGAGCGCCAAGGTGCCGAGCACGGCGGAGGTGATCTGCGCCCAAGCGTCGCGAGCGCCCAAGGCCCAAGGGAGAAAGCAAAGGTGAAAGCAGGCGATGACCACTAATGCCAATTCCAACTCATGAAGCGGAACGGAAGCTTTGGCCTCACCCCGAAACGACTCGACGACTTTAGCGTTTTTCAGGGGACGATCAGAGCGAGACTTGTGCGGCATGTGCGGGAGAGCTGGGCGCTAGGAGCGGGGAGCTAGGGGCTGGGAGCGTGGAGCGACGGAGAGCAGGGAGCAAGGAGCTGGGGGCGACGGAGAGCGGTGAGCGGAGCGACGGGAGTCGGAACGACGGAGCAGAGCAGCAGCGATGCGCGGAATGAAGGCGGAACTTGAGACCTGAAACCCGAAAGGTGAAGGATGAAGA
>JAIXQK010000007.1 GCA_027485795.1 Oxalobacteraceae bacterium | reverse complement strand
GAGGCCGCTGGCGAGATCCGCCTTGATATCGAAGGCGCTTTCAGTCAGGGCTTGCCGAACACACCCATGGCCAACGCCGCCGTGCGTGTCATCTCGGGTAACTTCGTGGTGGCGCGCCCGAGGGGCATTATCGATGGTGTCGATCTGGAGCACACCGGTGTGACACGCAAAATCGCGCATGAAACCATCAATGCCATCCTCGACACTGGTGCGCTGGTGCTGCTTTCGCCGCTCGGTTTCTCACCTACGGGTGAGGTGTTCAATCTATCCATGGAAGATGTGGCACTGTCCGCCGCAACCGCGCTGCGTGCTGACAAACTAATCTTTATTACCGAAACACCGCTCATGACCGATGCCGGTGGCGCAGAGATACGCGAGGTGTCGGTGCATCAGGCACACGCCATTCTCGGTTCTGGTTGCCTGCGTGCCGATGCGGCGTTTTACTTCGAACATGCGCTCAATGCCTGCCGCGCGGGAGTGCCACGTGCGCATATGGTGCCGTTCAGCAGTGATGGTGCTGTGTTGCTCGAAGTATTTACGCATGATGGTATCGGCACCATGATCTCGGCCGCTTCACTTGAAAGTTTGCGTGAGGCGACCATTGAAGACGTCGGCGGTGTCCTGCGCCTGATCGAGCCACTCGAGGCGAATGGCACACTCGTTAAGCGCGGGCGTGAGTTAATCGAGCGCGAGATCGATTACTTCTCGGTCATCGAGCATGATGGCGTTATTTTCGGCTGCGCTGCGCTGTACCCGTTCCCGAGCGAGAAAATGGCCGAAATGGCCTGCCTTACCGTCAGCCCAGATTCGCAAGAACAAGGCGACGGCGAGCGCATGCTTCATCATATTGAACAGCGCGCGCGTGCCGCGGGCTTCAAGCGTTTATTTGTATTGACGACCACAGCCGCACACTGGTTCATCAAGCGCGGCTTCGTACAAAAGAGTTTCGATGATCTGCCAAAAGATCGGCAGAATATGTACAACTGGCAGCGCAAGTCGCTGGTTCTGATTAAAAATCTTTAAATGCCAATAGGCTGGAGCATTTCATGACCCGAATGGTTCACTGCATCAAACTGAACAAAGAAGCCGAAGGATTGGATTTCCCGCCCTACCCCGGCGATCTAGGCAAGAAAATCTGGGAGAGCGTGTCGAAGGAAGCCTGGGGCGCGTGGCTCAAGCACCAGACCATGTTGGTCAATGAGAACCGCCTGAATCTGGCGGATGTACGCGCGAGAAAGTATCTGGCCACACAGATGGAGCGGCATTTCTTCGGTGAGGGCGCGGATGAGGCGGCTGGCTACGTACCACCTGCAGCTTAACCAGTAAATTGGTGCGTGACGTCAAGCGGAGCAGTCATAACAACACCGGCAATCTGATCTGGCAGGCGCTGCAAGCTGCTCATATATTTCACATCGCAAAGTGAGAGGTGCGGCGACGGCAGATCGCTCGAGGCAATTTAGTACTCGATAGTGCGCACACCCTGTTCAGTCCCCAGCAAGCACACTGCTGCGCCTTTCAAGGCAAACAAGCCCACGCTAACCACGCCCGGCAGCTGATTGATTTGCTGCTCCAGGGTCTTCGGGTCATGAATCTGCAGACCACTCAAATCAAGAATGTAGCCTTGGTTATCGGTCACATAAGGCGCGCCATCACGCATTCGCAGCACCGGATTTGCGCCCAGTTGTTTTAACGCTCGCGTGACTGAACTGGTCGCCATCGGAATCACTTCAACCGGTAACGGGTACTTGCCCAATACATCGACCAGCTTTGACTGATCGGCAATGCAGATAAATTTTTCTGCGACAGACGCTACGATTTTCTCGCGCGTGAGTGCGCCGCCACCGCCTTTGATCATGGCACCGCTGTGATCAATCTCGTCGGCGCCATCGATATACACCGGTATCTGATCGACCTCGTTCAGGTCAAAGACCGGCACACCCCGCGCGGCTAAGCGCGCTGCTGTCGCCTCGGAGGAAGCGACCGCTCCCTTAATTCGATGTCGAATTTCACCGAGTGCGTCGATAAAAAAATTCGCAGTAGAGCCGGTGCCAACGCCAACGATTTCACCATCTACGACATAGCGAATGGCTGCGTGCGCTACCGCCTGTTTGAGTTCGTCTTGCGTCATCTTGCGCCATCCCGTTTAAAGCGCGCATTGTATCGGATGACTCAGAGGGGTAAACAAATAAGTACCGGCGTTATTGGTGGCCCCTAGCCGCACGTTATGGACTGGATTCGACTTTCCTGCCTGAGCGGCATGCGTCGAATGGCGACGCTCAGTTATTTTAAGTTTGAGATGGCGATGCAAATTATGCAGCCACCTGATTCGCCGCCAGATACTGCGCCAGTGAGGCTTTATTGTGTAAATCCAGTTTCCGGTAGAGGTGCGCGAGCTGATTGCGTACTGTGTGGTGTGACACCCCAAGCTCACGTGCGATCTGTTTATGGCTCATGCCGGCAGCAAATCGACGCGCCACCACAAACTCGCGCGGCGTCAGTACCTCCATCACATCAATCGGACGCAAACGGCACAGTTGCGCACCGCCCTGACGAATCCACGAGATCTCGATTTGTCTACCACGGTAGGTTTTCCCCTCGTTCAGCACCTGTAAAGCAGCTTCGGGGATAAAGTCCGGCGCAAGATCGGGCCACTCGCGCTCGAGTAAATCAAAGAAGCGCTGGTCTGCTAACTCGACCTGCCCGTCGGGAAGCACTAAGCCAGAGGCACCGGCGCTATCGCGTCGCTGTCCCGGTTTGGCGAGACGCTCAAGTGTGCGGGTGCGGTTGATGGAGAGCGCGTGTGAGAGATGAATCCACAACCCATGGAGACACGCGGCGTCGGTCTCGGCAAAGCGCACATCCTGCTGCCGGTAGAGAACAATCCAACGTGCCGGGTGTACTTTTTTCGGGTCATCGCCGTGGAACATCAGATGACACAGGCCGAGTTCCTCGGCCAGAGATCGTGGACCACTCCGAACCAGTCGCTGCTCTTTTTTACCGCTACGCTTCTTGCGATACAGCTCGCGGATACCGCCACGAGACGGCGACATCGGTGCATTTCGGATACCGCGCGCCACCGGGTCATCTTGTACCGATTCACGCGCCATCACCGTCTCGGGCACGGTCGCTGTCGGTGCGCTTGAGGCTGCCATCAGCCGCGTCATGGACTGTGGGTTCGAGCGCTCGCCCGAACCAAAAATGGCGCCATCGAACCGTATCCACATCTGCAGCAGGCTGATCGCCCGCTCCAAAAATTGATCGGGTGATGCGTACTCGGCCAAAGCGTATAGGTCTCTGACGGTGGTCGAGAAAGCCTGCATGTCTCGCTCCTTTGCCCAGCTGGGCGAATCGTGGGTTGTTCGAATATCGAATTGCTTTTTGAGAAACGTACCGAAATTTTGTATGTTTGACAACACAAAATGAGCGATATTCGAGCAATTTTTTTATCGACCGGCCATCCAAGACTCAATTACTAGGCAGCAACTAATGCCAGTTGCTGCCGGCCACGGTTTTCGCGGCTAGGTCTCTGCTGATGGAATTGATAGGTAGCAAGACAAGGCAACGGCGACCATCGATGCGGTTATCATCCGCATCACCTTAATTCCCACTGCCTGAACACCCACCGGCCACCGCCGGTGCCAGCCCCTGCCGATGCGCGAGTCCAGCCAACATCCCCCGAGTCATTTGCCGCAAGCCGCTGCCCTAGCCGACCATGCCCGACAGGCGCGTCAATGGCAGTTGACCGATTTATTTCGGCAGGATGCGTCACGTGCTGCACGCTTCACGCTGGAAGCAGCGGGCTTATGCCTCGACTTCTCTAAAAATCATGTGACCGAGCAGACGGTGGCGCTGCTAACGGAATTCGCACAGGCCCGCGGGGTCGAGACGCTGCGCGATGCCATGTTCCGAGGTGAACGTATCAATTTGAGTGAGCAGCGCGCGGTACTACATACCGCGCTTCGCATGCCCCCTGATGCAAGACTGATGGTGGACGGTGAAGAGCTCGTCGACGAGATACAACGCGGCTTACGACGAATGGAATCATTCGCCCAACAGGTACGCCACGGACAATGGAAAGGCTATACCGGCAGAGAGATCACGGATGTGGTCAACATCGGCATTGGCGGATCAGATCTCGGCCCGGCAATGACCTGCGCTGCCATGCGCCATTACAGCCACCCACGGTTGCGATTTCATTTTTTGTCGAATGTGGATGGACACGCAACGGTCGCTACCCTCGCCGCGCTGGATCCAGCGACGACGCTGTTCATCATCTCGTCGAAGTCATTCACGACCCAAGAGACCATGCTGAATGCGCATGCGGCTCGCCGCTGGTTTCTGGCACACGGCAAAGAGAAAGATTTAGCGGCCCATTTCGTCGCGGTATCGACCAACACCTCGGCCGTTACTGCCTTTGGCATCGCTGCCGACAATATGTTTCCCTTCCGTGATTGGGTAGGAGGACGCTTCTCGATCTGGTCATCGATCGGGCTATCGCTACTGGTAGCGATAGGCGCCGATCACTTCCGCGCTTTTCTGGCTGGCGCTCATGCAATGGATGAACACTTCCAGCACGCGCCATTACACAGCAATCTACCCGTCATGCTCGCGCTGATCGCTTTCTGGTACCGCGAATATTTCGGGACGAGCTCGCAGCTGATCGCGCCTTACCATGAAGACTTGCGGCACTTCCCTGCTTACCTGCAACAACTTGAGATGGAGAGTAACGGCAAGAGCGTGACGCGCAAGGGCGAGCCGACGCCGATGAAAACCTCGGCTGTCATCTGGGGGAGTACCGGCACCAATAATCAACATGCCTACTTCCAGATGCTGCACCAAGGTAGTGACCTGATACCAGTGGATTTTATTGCTGCGCTCAAACCACACCACGATCTTATCGACCAACAGCGCGCGCTGCTGGCAAATTGCTTTGCCCAGGCCGAGGCATTAATGAACGGTGTACAAGACGCTTCACTACCAACGCACCGACTTTTTCCCGGCAATAGACCGAGCACTATGCTGCTGATGGATCAGCTCACACCGGCTTCGCTCGGCGCATTAATCGCGCTATATGAGCACAAGACCTTTGTTCTTGGCGCGCTGTGGGATATCAATAGCTTTGACCAATGGGGCGTGGAGTTAGGGAAGACCATGGCACTACGCATCCTGGTTGAGCTTGAAGGTTCAGAATCCGCAGGGCAGCATGACAGCTCAACCAACGCCCTGATTGCGCGAGCGCGTTCTGCCCTGAAGTGAAGCATTAAGCGACCCCTCTCTCGCCCCTCGGTACAATGCACTATCCTTAAGTAACCGCCACTCTTCGCCCTCTTGCCACTACTCATGAATCAACTCGAACAACTCAAGCAGTACACCACGGTCGTTGCTGATACCGGTGACTTCCACGCGATGCAAATCTTTCAGCCACAGGATGCGACTACCAATCCCTCACTCATCCTGAAGGCCGTTCAAAAACCTGAGTACCGTCCACTGCTGGAACAGACCGTGCAAGCACATCGTGGTGCACCAACTAGCACCATCATTGATCATTTATTGATTGCCTTTGGCTTGAAGATTCTCGCGATCATTCCGGGTCGGGTCTCAACCGAAACCGATGCACGCCTGTCGTTCGATACCGATGGCACGATCGCTAAAGCGCGGCGGCTGATCGCCTTATACGAAGCGGCAGGCATATCGAGACAACGTGTACTTATCAAGATTGCCTCGACATGGGAAGGTATCTGCGCAGCGAAAGTACTGCAGCAAGAAGGTATACGCTGCAATATGACACTGCTGTTCTCGCTACCGCAGGCCATCGCATGCGCAGAAGCAGGCGCACAGCTCATCTCGCCCTTCGTCGGCCGTATCTATGACTGGTATAAAAAAGCCTCTGGCACGGACTACAGCGGCGCAGATGATCCTGGCGTGCAGTCGGTGCAGCGCATCTATACCTACTATAAGAAATTCGGCTACACCACTGAGGTGATGGGTGCGAGCTTTCGGAATACCTCACAGATACTTGAGCTCGCTGGTTGTGATCTGCTTACGATCAGCCCTGAACTACTTCAGTCGCTCTCTGATACGGATGGAGTCGTCGAACGAAAACTCTCTAGCGAGCAAGCGGCACATGCCGACATACAAAAAATCAGCCTCGACGAAAAGGCGTTCAGGCTGGCACTGAACGAGGACGCCATGGCCACCGAGAAGCTGGCCGAGGGCATACGGTTATTTTGTGCGGATTCGGTGAAGCTGGAAGCCTTGGTCGAACAGCTCCGATAATTTTGTTTCAAGCCGCAATCAAGCCGCGTTGTCGGGCTACTGCAAGCAGGTAGTACGATGCCGCCAGGCGATTATTATCAACGATGAATGTGCCTTGCATCTGCCCTACCTGATCGGTAAAGGACTTTGCAAAGAAAAGACATTCCGGTTTGAAGTAATTAGATCCTTCTGGCAATGTGTAGTTCGCGTTGTTACTACGATTGGCGTACCCTGTAACGTAGGTTTCGAATAGCTTTGTACCTTCTTCTGCTTGTTCGTCGGTCAAATCAGCTAACGACGGGATACGAATTTTTTCCTGAGCGGCAGACGGCGTCCTGACCGGCAATAGCTCCTTCAGTTTTTTATCTAAGGCCGTAGCAACATCATTGATCACGCTTTTGAGCTGACTAAAAAACACCTGCTCATCCGGCTCGAATACCGGCGCATCTCCGCTTTTCAGTTTCATTACCAATCTATGTGCGAGCTCGAGGGATTCGAGTAAATCAGCAGCCCGTCTGTTCGCTTCCGCGCTGTAATTGAATATCTGCTCGATGGCATGAGTGCCGGCTGTCTTAAGGTCCGCAGGCGCTCCGCTCGCTGAAGCCATATTTGCAATTGCCCGAAGCCCCTCCATCGCCTTGGTAATCTGGTTCTCCTGCATAGCTAAAACACCAGCGATCTTTGTAATCTGCTGCGGCTCCAAGGCCTTCATATTCGCCAACACGGAAATCCAGCGCGGCGCCGGTCGTGGTGGTGGCGGAGCTGTTGCGACCATCTCCACAGATCCTAATTCCTCAGCCTGCAGTGCCTCTGCCAATACCGCCATTGGTTCCGACCGTCCTGGTTCGGTCAACTCTGCTTCCGCCTGCACCAGATTGACAAACTGCGTGGCACCTGACAAACGCTGCTTAGACCCCTGAGGATCTCGATGCCAGCACGTCAGATACTCAAGGGCTGACTTCTGATCAGGAGATAAATTCTCTGAGTTCGATTGCCCATACTGAACGCAAGCTTCATGAAGATATTTACTACCTTCGTGAATAATGAATGGTTTATTTTCCAACCAATGGCGCTCAAATGCTGCAAGAAAATCTTCAAAGTCTGCCTGCCCCGGCTGCTTTCTCGCTGCTTCTTCAGCTTGACGAATGCGCTCGGCTTCTTGTGCCTTTTTTTGCTCGTCGTCTTTCATCCGCTTTTTGTGATCGCTATTGGCAGCCCTTAAATCTTTTGCCGCTTCGTAGATGGCTTTTTTCTCATCGGAAAGCTGACTACCTGAGATGATTTTCAATTTAAACAGCTGATTGATGACTAATTCGGCATGTTGCAAACAGTCCTCGTTCAATACATATTCCTGCAAATCTCCTTCCTCGTGCCTGGCAGTTAGATAAGCCTGGAATTTTTTCTGGCCAGGCGATGCCGGTGCTGGCGCGGACTTTACCACTTCGGTTTTTTCGGTATCTTCGGTAGATATCGGTGGCTTTACAGGTATCGCACCAAGCAGCCCCCTCCGCTCTTCAGGTACATCTTCGTTTTTAGGAACGGGGAAGTAGATGATAGGAGTCTGTGGCAGTTGCGTAGCCCCGGAGGTTTCTTGTTGTGAATGTGTCTGGGTTTCTTTTATGTGCATCGTCGCCACGTTCACACTCGACTCCGCGCCCCTACCAGAAAAAAATCGCGCGACTGCATCCGCGGCATCACTCACACCACGCCATAGGGCAGTGAATTTATCTCCAATCGACGAAAAGAATCCCGAGATAGCCTGTCCCCAGCGGGCATACCAGACCTTAGGCTCGGTAGATGGCACGCCTTGGCTGGCATCACTTCTTTGTACCGGGGGATCGAAGTCGATGTCGCCTTCATCATCCCCGCGCAATGGAATTGGATTGGAACGTTTACCAGGCTGACTAGTTGTGTGCACGACTGCATCCTCGACTAGAAACGGAACGATGGATTTTCGTATCCGAGTCGAGCAAGAAAGTTCGTTCAAAACCGGTGGCTGATACACCGGTAACGCAAACGGCGAATGCGCCGCTGATGGTTTACAACACCCCGTCTTCTCGCAGCGCGACGATCTGCTCTTCACTGTAGCCGAGCGCAGCGAGTACCTCATGGGTGTGCTCACCTAACGCCGGCCCGATCCAGCGGGTGCTGCCGGGGGTTTCTGATAGCTTGGGCGTGACTGCCGGTAGCTTGACCGGCGTGCCATCTTTGAACAGATGCTGCTCGAACATCTGGCGCGCAAGAAACTGCGGGTCTTGCATCATGTCGCGCACCGAGTAGATTTTTGACACCGGCACGTCGGCGGCCTTCAGGATGTCCAGCGCGGTATCGATGTCACGGCCACTGCACCAGAACTGGATCGCATCATCGATGTCCTGCGTGCGCGGCACGCGTCCGGCGTTATTTGCGAGTTGCGGATCGTTGGCCATGTCCTCGCGGCCTATGGCTGTCATCAGTCGCTTGAAGATCGCATCGCCATTACCGGCAATAACGATATTCTCGCCATCGGCTGTGGTGTAGGTATTGGAAGGCACGATGCCGGGCAAAGCACCACCGGTCCGTTCACGCACAACCCCTGCTTGGTCGTACTCGGGCACGAGCGACTCCATCATGTTGAACACCGCCTCATACAGCGCAACATCCACCATCTGGCCCTGCCCTGCCTTGCATGCTTCACCGGTTTGTCCATTCCAGCGTCCACCGGTCACATCGCGATGACGCAGCGCCATCAAGGCACCCATCGCGCCATGTAACGAGGCAATCGAATCACCGATGGAGATACCAATCCGTACCGGTGGACGATCTGGGTGGCCTGATACATATCGAATGCCACCCATTGATTCACCGATTGCACCGAAACCCGGTGCATCCCGCATCGGCCCAGTCTGGCCGTAGCCGGACAGTCGCACCATGATAAGCGCTGGATTGATCGCCTTCAGCGATTCATAGCCAAGGTTCCATTTCTCGAGCACGCCCGGGCGGTAGTTTTCGATGACGATGTCGGCGTCGAGCGCGAGACGACGCGCGATGTCCTGCGCGCGTTTGTCTTTCATGTTCAGCGTAATGCTTTTCTTGTTGCGGCTCTGTACCGACCACCAGAGCGAATTGCCATCTTTCAGCACACGCCACTGCCGGATTGGGTCGCCACCTTGCGGAGATTCAATCTTGATGACGTCAGCGCCAAACTCGCCAAGCATGCGGGCGCAGAAAGGGCCGGCAATCAAGGTACCGAGTTCGAGTACTTTGATACCCGCCAGCGGACCCTTGGGATTTTTATCTTCTTGCATAGCGAAGAAAGCGATGAGATCAGGTCGTGCGACGATCCAGCATCGCACGCGCGATGGTGCCGGCATCGACATATTCCAGTTCACCACCTACCGGCACACCACGCGCTAAGCGCGAGACTTTCAAGCCGCGTGATTTCAGCGTTTCGCTAATGTAGTGTGCCGTGGCTTCGCCTTCGTTGGTGAAGTTAGTGGCGAGCACCACCTCGCTGACGACGCCATCGGTGGCGCGCGAGATCAGTTTGTCCAGCTGAAGATCTTTGGGGCCGATACCATCGAGTGGTGACAGGTGACCCATCAACACGAAGTACAAACCTTTGTAGGTGAGCGTTTGCTCGATCATCATTTGATCGGCCGGTGTCTCGACGACACACAGTAGTGTGGCATCCCGCGTATTGTCGAGGCAGGTGTCACACTGATCATGCTCGGTGAAGGTGTGGCAGCGTGCGCAATGTCGTACACGCTCGATGGCATGCGACATGGCACGCGCGATCTGTACCGCACCGTCGCGGTCATGCTGCATCAGATGGTAGGCCATGCGCTGTGCAGATTTCGGGCCAACGCCAGGCAAGCGGCGCAAGGCCTCGGTCAGCATCTCGAGGCTAGACGGTGTTTTCACGTCGCGGTGAGTGCCGGCCTCAGAACGGCAGCTTGAATCCTGGCGGCAGCGGCAGACCAGCGGTCAGGCCCGCCATTTTTTCTTGCGAGGTAGCCTCGGCCTTACGCACGGCATCGTTGAATGCGGCTGCGACCAAGTCTTCCAGCATGTCTTTGTCATCGCCCAGCAGCGATGGGTCGATGGTCACACGCTTGACATCGTTCTTGCAGGTCATGATCACCTTCACCATGCCAGCACCCGCTTGACCCTCGACCTCGACGCTGGCTAACTGATCCTGCATCTTCTTCATGTTGTCTTGCATGGCCTGCGCCTGCTTCATCAGGCCGGCCAGTTGGCCTTTCATCATCTCGCGCTCCTGGGGTAAGAATGTTGATTGTTCAAAGAAGATCCATTGACCCGAATTACAGCGGACGTACCGAGCCCGGCACAATGGTGGCGCCAAATTCACGCATCAGGGTCTGCACGAACGGGTCTTCTTGCAAGGTCTGCTCGGCATTGCGCTGGCGCTCTGCTTCTTCGGCGACTTCGGCAGCATGTGCGGTAATTTTAGTAGCGCCGATCTCGGTATCCAGTTGAACGCTCTTTCCGAGATGCTCGGAAAGAGCAGTCATTAGCTTCTCTTTGCTACCTGCCGACAGCAAAGTATCCAGCGGCACTCGTATGCGGATACTGTGTGCTTGTCCATTGTCTTCATACGATAGCAATTCACTTTGCATCGCTAATTGGCGCGCAACACCACGTAAGCTAAGTTGTTTTACCAGCACTGGCCAATCTAACCCGCTTGTGTTCGCGATTACCGTTGAGGTTGCGCTTGTAATTGCGGTTGGACTTGAGGGTACGTTTGCATTTGCGTTTGCATTTGCGCTTATCGCTGCAGACGCAGTCGGCACCGGCGTACTAACTGAGTTTGTGGGCACCGCTGAGGATGGCTCCGCTGTCTCGACAGCATTAGCGGCTTGCATCGATGGTGCTGGCGTCAATATCTTGCTAGCACGGGCGGCGGCGAGTGCTGCCATTGCGCGACTCGCGGGTTTCTCAGCGCTGGTGCTTGCAGCTGCAGTGCTTGGTGGTGCTTTTGTTGTGATGGCAGGCGCGCTGGTAGAACGCGCTGCTGCTGCAGATGAAGCAGCGGTAGCAGCTGCGCCAGCTGCTGAAGCAGCAGCGGCTGATGCAGCGCGCGCAGCCGATGGCGCTGGTGCTGCTACTGCAATGCCGCCGCCGTCGATAGGCGCGAATGCCAGCATACGCAGTAGCGTCATGGTGAAACCCGAGTACTCGTCCGGCGCTAATCCCAGCTCATGCCGACCGTGCACCACAATTTGATAGTACAGCTGCACATCTTCTGGCGAGAACATAGGCGCGAGGCGAACAATGTCTTCACGCTCGGGTAAATCGTCTGGCACGGCAGATGGCACGGTCTGCGCAATCGCGATGCGATTGAGTAGCGTACCCAGATCCTGCAAGGCGCTGCTCCATGACAAACTGCGTGATGCCATCTCATCGGCAATATCAAGCAATGCTTTTGCGTCACGTGCTGCCAAGGCGTCCAACATGCGCACCAAATAAGCTTGATCAAGTGCGCCCAGCATGCCTTGCACCGCATCGAGGGTCACCTTGCCGGCGGCATAGGCGATGGCCTGGTCGGTTAATGACAAAGCATCGCGCATCGAGCCCTGCGCCCCTTGCGCGAGTAGCCGCAATGCCGGTGCATCAAAGCTGATCGCTTCCTGACCAAGAATATTTTCCAGATGCCCCACAATCTGCGCCGGTGGCATCTGTTTCAAGTTGAACTGCATGCAGCGCGACAAGACGGTAACCGGGATTTTTTGCGGATCGGTGGTCGCAAGAATGAACTTGATATGCGGCGGTGGCTCTTCCAGCGTCTTGAGCATGGCGTTGAACGCATGGTTGCTCAGCATATGCACTTCATCGATCATGTAAACCTTGAAGCGCGCATTGGATGGTGCGTACACCGCCTGCTCAAGCAGCTGCGCCATTTCATCGACGCCACGGTTCGATGCGGCATCCATCTCGATGTAGTCAACAAAGCGTCCGGCATCAATTGCGACACAGGCCTCGCACACGCCGCAAGGATGTGCGGTGATGTCGCCGCTACCATCGGTACCCTGACAATTCAGTGCTTTGGCGAGAATGCGCGATAGCGTGGTTTTACCCACCCCGCGCGTACCGGTGAACAAATAAGCATGGTGCAAGCGCTTCTGCTCAAGCGCATGCGTGAGCGCGCGCACCACATGCTCCTGACCGACCAGGCTGTCGAAGTTTTTAGGACGGTATTTTCGGGCAAGTACCTGGTAGGACATGTCCGCTCAGAGTGACGGTGTTGGAACTAGGATTTTACCCGACCCAACACGCGCTTCCCGCGAGTGAGAATAGATAAGCCGTTAGCGGCGAATTTGGGGGTAGAGGCGAGCCTTGTCTGCGGCACTTGCGGTAAATGGCTGTGGCTGCTTCGTTCCCGACCTGACCAGGTTGACCACGCCACAATGCGCAGGGGCCCGCCGCTGCGCAGTCTAACTCAAAACCCGAGCGACTCCCACAGCGCATCGACACGTCGCTTGACATCGTCGTCCATCGCAATGGTTTTGCCCCACTCACGCGAGGTCTCACCCGGCCATTTATTGGTAGCATCGATCCCCATCTTGCTACCCAGACCGCTTACCGGGGAGGCGAAGTCGAGGTAATCGATCGGTGTGTTGTCGACCATGGTGGTGTCACGTATCGGATCGACCCGCGTCGTGATCGCCCAAATCACTTCTTTCCAGTCGCGGATGTCGACATCTTCATCCACCACCACAATGAACTTGGTGTACATGAACTGGCGCAGGAAGCTCCAGACGCCAAACATGACCCGCTTGGCATGGCCGGGGTAGGATTTCTTCATCTGCACCACGGCCATGCGGTAACTGCAACCTTCTGGGGGCAGATAAAAATCCGTGATCTCAGAAAATTGCTTCTGCAACAGCGGCACGAACACTTCATTCAGCGCCACGCCCAAGATAGCGGGCTCGTCGGGTGGCTTGCCGGTGTAAGTTGAGTGATAAATCGGGTCGCGCCGCATGGTGATACGGTCGACCGTGAAGACCGGGAACCAGTCCTGCTCATTGTAATAACCCGTGTGGTCGCCAAATGGCCCCTCCAGCGCGTGGGCGTAGCCGGTCGGATGGCTGTCATCTGGATAGATATGCCCCTCCAGCACGATCTCAGCCGACGCCGGCACCCGCAACTCGCTGCCGATCGCCTTGACCAATTCAGTCCGGCTACCGCGCAGCAGGCCAGCGAACTGGTATTCCGACAGGCTGTCGGGCACCGGGGTGACCGCTCCTAATATAGTGGCGGGGTCGGCGCCCAGGGCGACTGCGATCGGGTAAGGCTGACCGGGATTTCTGAGGCAGTGCTCCCGAAAATCCAGCGCCCCACCCCGATGCGCCAGCCAGCGCATGATCAATTGGTTGGGACCGATCACCTGCTGTCTATATATACCCAGGTTTTGCCGCTTCTTATGCGGCCCCTTGGTAATAACCAAGCCCCAAGTAATTAGCGGCGCGATGTCGCCCGGCCAGCAATGCTGAATCGGCAATCGCGAGAGGTCGACATCCGGGCCTTCCCAGACAATTTCCTGACACGGCGCCGAGCGCAATTCGCGGGGAGCCATGTCCCAGACCGACTTTACTAGCGAGCCCAAGCCGAGCACATCGCGCAATCCTTTGGGAGGCTCCGGTTCTTTGAGCGCTGATAGTAAGTGACCGATGCGTCGAAGCTCGCCAACGTCCGAGGCACCCATGCCCAAAGCCACCCGTTTCGGTGTGCCGAACAAATTCCCCAGTACTGGGATGCTGTGACCAGTCGGATTTTTAAACAGTAATGCGGGACCACCGGCTCGCAATGTGCGATCGCACAATTCGGTCATCTCAAGCACTGGCGAGACGGGCAGTGATACTTCCGACAACTCGCCGGATTGTTTTAATTTGGCAATAAAGTCCCGCAAATCGGAATATTTCATGAATTGTTGATATTTTTGGAATGGGGGGTGCTATACCCTGGAAGGCAAGGCAACTCAATGATTTTACTGGATATTGTTACAGCGAAACTGAATTTTCATAACAAATGGTTATATATCTTTGCGTTTCCAGTATTGACTCGATATAAACAGCTACCTACAATTCGCGAAAATTTGGAAGGCGGCGATCGGGGACTTCCCGACCGGCAGGCAGCGATGCAAGCCAACCGCCAGATGTCAACGCGAGGATCGACCCGCAAGCAATTGTAGAGATTGTTCAGCAAGCGGGTCAGACTTTCATCCTCGAAAAAAGATTGCCAAGTCAGCCGGCCGACAGTGCGGGCGACAAGCAAGGCAGCACCGGCGTTTGTTGGGGGACTCGACGCACTGCAGCATGGGCGTTCGATAGACAAACGAGTTTTTGTTTCGCGGTGAATTGAAGCACGAAGCACGCTTGCAATTGGCCTCAATTCAGAGTGCCTGGCAAAACTGTAGTGTGGACTTGTCATACTGCTAAGAGGAGAGCGTATG
>JAIXQK010000109.1 GCA_027485795.1 Oxalobacteraceae bacterium | reverse complement strand
GCCAAGGAAGTCATCGACGAGAAAGAGGCCGAGAAGATGGCCGAGAAGATGCGCAAGGCCGAGTTCACCCTCGAAGACTTCCTCGCGCAGATGCAGCAGATCAAGAAACTCGGCTCGCTTGGCGGCATCATGGGCATGATGCCCGGCATGAGCGGCGTGAAGATCGACGAAGACGCGGCCGAGAGCGGCATGAAGCGCACCGAGGCGATCATCCTTTCGATGACGAAGCAGGAGCGCCGCAAGCCCGAGATCCTCAACGGCAGCCGCCGCATGCGCATCGCCAACGGTTCCGGCGTGAAAGTCGTCGAGGTGAACCAGCTCCTAAAACAGTTCCAGCAAATGCAGCAGATGATGAAGATGCTGAAGGGCGGCGGCGGGAACCAGAAGAAGCTCATGCGCCAGATGGAGCAGATGAAGCGTCAAGGCGGCCCCGGCGGCGGCGGTTTCGGCGGCGGCTTCCCGCGCTTCTGATCGCTCTCTTGGTAGGGCGCGATCTCCGAGCGCGCCAGTTCCGCACTCCCCGCCCCGGCGTCCGGCCGGGGCTTTTTGTTCTTCCGTGCCGACCACTCGCAGGTTCAGGGGCTTCGAATTGTAAATCTTTGACGCTTAGGCGCTGCATGCTTGCCACGGGAGCCACACCTAAGAGGAATCCCGTAGTCGGGTTTACATTTAACTACCTGTATGCGCCATGGCCAAAATACCTGCGAAAGTTGAGTCTCGGATCAAAGAAGCCCTCAAACGCTTCAAGCCGGTCGTCGAACAGGCAAAAGCACGCGACATCGGTGAGGCAGACACTTCGACCCTAGTCAAAGACCTGCTCGCTGAACTCTTTGGATACGACAAATACGCCGAGATAACGGCCGAGTATCAGATCAAGAGCACCTACTGCGACCTCGCGCTTAAAATCGAGGGCAAGCTATCGCTCCTAATCGAGGTGAAGGCCATTGGGTTGGAACTCAAAGAGGCGTATATCAAACAAGCGGTCGATTACGCCGCGAACCAAGGTATCGAATGGGTCGTTCTCACCAACGCGATCACCTGGCAGGTCTATAAAATCGGTTTCGGGAAGCCAATCACCAGCGACCTCCTTATGGCGCTCAACTTCCTCGCTATAGATCCGAAAAACGATTCCGACCTAGACGCTATCTACATTTTAAGTCGAGAAGCACAGGGAAAGTCGCTTCTCGACGAATATCACGAGCAAAAGCAGGCACTTAGTAAATACTGCATCGGTAGTCTGCTCCTGACTGAGCCTGTATTGGCGGTCATAAGGCGGGAACTTAAACGCCTCTCGCCCGATGTTAAGATCGAGGTGGAAGAAATCCAAGCGGTGCTTTCGCAGGAAGTAATAAAGCGCGAGGTGTTGGAGGGAGAAAAAGCACAGGAGGCTTCCCGTAAAATTGCTCGCGCCGCCAACCGGGCGCTACGAGCCAAAACAGACAAAGAAGGTCCTCCTGCTTTACCACAATCTGCCCCTGCGTCTACGGCCTCTCTTGAGTCAACTAATCAACAAAACTCGGCCTGACCCCATTCTCCTGACCTTCGGCCTGACCCAATCTGCATTTCCTTCCCATCCGCTGACCCAACATCAAGCGAGTCAACCAATCAACAAAACTCTGCCTGCCTCTTCACAACATCGCGATTCAAAATATAACGCCAAATAGGCTTCGATCGCACGATTTCATACAACAATGAGTTTTGATTTTGAACAACCAAATTTTTTAGCTCTTAGAAAAATACTCAGCGAGCGAACCAAAGGGGTTGTTCCTCTTTTCGGGGCCGGCCTTAGTAGATCAGCAGGAATCCAGAGTTGGGTATCCCTCCGGGACAAGCTTTGCAATGTCGCAGAACGGCATCTCAAGCCAAGGCTGCCCGAAGAATCCAAAAAACACAAAGCATTACTTGAGGTAGCCAAAGCCGAAAAGAATCTCTGGAAAGCGTTCAGCCACTTAAAGGACATCCTCGGTGAGACGACATATGTAGCGGAAATGCGAGCGCTTTTCCCCCATTCTCGTCCACCCGAAATATACGAACAACTTTGGTTATTAGGGGGCATAGAAGGCTGCGTAACCCTTAATGTAGACGATCTGTCATTACGGGCATTTGCAGCTGCCTTTGGAGGCGAACGAGCGCTCACAACGTTTTCGGGCATCGACTGCCATCGACACCCCGATGCATTAGTGTCAGGAAGGCAATTTTTAGCTCATCTACACGGAACCCTGTCAGACTCTAAAAGCTGGATATTTACAGATGAAGAGCGCAGAAGACTCTTCGAGGATCGTGCATATCAGCAATTTATACGCACGTTGTTTACCAGTCGAACCGTATTATTCATGGGAATAACGGCGGATGACGCCGCAATCGCGGAGCACCTAACATACCTTAAGTCAGCGGGATTCAATGGAGAGCAGCATTTCTGGATCACCAACCGTTGCGACACTACGACAATCGAGTGGGCAGAATCCCACGGAGTAAGGACGATATTATATGACCCGGCCTCGGCCCAACACTCAGAACTAACCGAGGCCATTGAGAACATAAAATCTTTTATCCCCAAAGAAGAAACAGCGCCTCCTATCGCTCCACCAACCCGAAGAGAACGTGGCTTTATACTTCCGTCGCCTGAAGAGCTAAGCAAAGGCTCAGCAGAGGAAATCAGAATTGCACTAAACAAAGAAGCTTCGCGAATTCTCGGTAGCGCAGATCCGCAGAAAGAGTCCAGATACGCAGAGTTCTGGGATAAATATAGTGAGTCCATCCACCGAGCGTGGTCCGTTAGCATAAAGCCACCCATGAACAAATTCATGGGACTCGAAGTCTGTCGCTACGTGACTCGCGGGGGGTTTGGATCGATATATGAGGCTGTTAATCCAGAAAACCCGGAGCGACTAGCCCTAAAAGTCCTACACAACACCGCAAAAGATGACACTAGCGTGCTTCAGAGCTTTCGCCGTGGAGCTCAAGCGATGCAGATATTATCAAAGCGAAAAGTTGAAGGAGTGGTGCCATACAGGTCTGCATGGGAGATTCCACCCTGCGCGGTTATGGACTACATAGATGGCCCCAATTTAAGCGAGGCAATCATATCGGGCTTGGTGCACGAGTGGCCCGAGCGTATAAAAATTGCCATAGAAATGACAAAGATCATTCAGGCTGCACACTCGGTCCCAGAAGCAGTTCTGCATCGCGACATACGTCCTGCAAATATCATGCTGTCCGACATGTGGAGTGACAGAACAGGCTACAATATCTCTATCCTAGACTTTGATTTGTCATGGCACAAGGAAGCGACTGGTTACTCAATAACCATCACACACGCAATCAATGGCTATTTGGCACCCGAATTAGCGAGCGACAGTAATTACAGCACGCGAAGTGCTTTAGTTGACTCCTATGGCTTGGGCATGACCATGTTTTTCATGGCCGCGAAACGGGCCCCCCAAGTCTTTGAGGCAAACTTTGGTCAATGGAAAGAAACTCTCAGCAAAGAGGTCATTAGTCAGCCTTGCGTCTCTTGGCGATCGGTCGGTGCCCGATGGGCACGAATCATTTACAATACGACATTCACCGAACAGAATAGGCGATGGGATACAGGACGAATACTCGGATACCTAGCACTACTCGAAACGGCAATAAAAGGGGCCCAACATGTCTCTTCCGCCGAACTCTTCGCCGAAGAAATCTTGGCAAGGAGTAAGGAGGGCTCCAGGACTTATGTATGGAATGAAGACAAACTGAGCGGCACGCTCACCCTCAGCAAAGGCTTTGTTGTGGAAATAAAGGCAGACGAATCAAAAAAGGAAGTAATACTAACATGCGATTGGATGAACACTGGCGAACGGGAGTTTGAAAGCGTCAAGAAGTTCATCAAACCTGCCGCCGATAGAGGCGAATCGGTCCTAAAGTCGGCAGGATGGGTAATAACACATCGCGAAACCCAGCCAAGCCACATAAGAATCACCGCAAGCATTTACGCTAATAAGCTAAAATCCGAAGCTGCGTTGAATAAAGCAACGGCAAGCGTGGACGACACCTTAGAAGAATTGAAAATTGGATAAAGGCCGAGCCGAGGTGGGTCAGGCGAGCCGAAGAGGTCAGGCCGAGTTTTATTGCAGAGTTCGCCCGGGGGCAAAACTCGGGCCTCGCGACTGGCGAGACGTCGTCCTCAGGCTGCAAGGTTCGGTCGACCCATCACCGTCGGTCGATCCACCCAATGACGCCCTTTTCCACGATTATCACCCACCCCGGCTCCGCGCACAAAGACGAGTTCATCGCCTGCGCTCTCCTCCTCGCCCTCCGTCCCGCCACGATCTTTCGCCGCGAGCCCACGGAAGCCGACCTGACCGATCCCGCCACCCTCGTGGTCGACGTCGGCCACCGCCACGAGCCCGCGCTCAATAACTTCGACCATCACCAGCTCCCCCGGGACCACGCGCCGACCTGCTCCATCTCGCTCATCCTCCAAGCCCTCGATCTCTACGCAGACGCCCGGGAATTTTGCGACTGGCTCGAACCCGCCGAATGGGGCCGAGCCGATGGGGTCAGGCCGCGTTTTGTTGATTTTGGCCTGTCCGACGGGGCCGAGCCCCTGGGGGTCAGGGCGAGTTTTGTTGCAGATTCCAAGGCCAACAACTGGTTTGAATTAAACTCCTGGCGCGCACTACATTCGAGCCAACCGCATGGATTTACGTCTACCCGTCTCGCTCGCTTCAGCCTACCGAAGTCGGTCGCAGCAGGCCCGCGTAGTTAGCGAAGCATGGGGCGCCGAACAACTCTTCTGCGCGGCTTGTATACGCGATCAGCTGGATTCGTTTCGGAACAATAACGCAGCCAGCGACTATCACTGCCCCGAGTGCAACGAACGCTACCAACTCAAGAGTCAGAGCCGCCCCTTCGCCCGTCGAGTGTTGGGCGGAAACTATCGCGCCATGTGTGCGGCGATCGAGGCGGACACCGCTCCCAGCTATTACCTGCTCCACTATGCGCCGACGTCGTGGACGGTGCGCGATCTCGTGCTCATCCCTCATCGCAGCATTACGCTTTCGGCTTTGGTCAAGCGCCCGCCACTCGGCGCACAAGCGAGACGCGCCCATTGGGAGGGATACTGTCTCGATTTAGATCGCGTGCCGTCTGCGGCAAAGCTGGCGGTCGTGCAAAATGGCCTCGAGCGTCCCAGAGCTGAGGTCCGGGCCGACTACGCCCGCATTTCGCCTGTCCTAAGCCTTAAGGCAGAAAGCCGAGGGTGGACGCTTGATGTGCTTCGTTGCGTCGAGCGCCTTGAGAACGAGGTGTTTAGTAACGACGACATCTACACGTTTTCGGATGAGCTCTCGACGCTCCACCCAAACAATCGCCACGTGATACCTAAAATCCGCCAGCAGCTCCAGGTTCTGCGGGACACCGGCCTTATAGAGCATATCAACCGCGGAATCTGGAAGAAGTGCTTCGCTTAGCCGAGACGGAGCCGAGCGCCGAGCCGACAGGCCGAGCCGAGGGGGTCAGGCCGCGTTTTGTTGATTCTTGGCTCTGCCCGACACCCTCCCACCTAGCCTCTTCCCATGGGCCGAAAGCTTCACATCCAATATCCCGGTGCGCTGTATCACGTCGGCCGAG
>JAIXQK010000089.1 GCA_027485795.1 Oxalobacteraceae bacterium | reverse complement strand
CTGGCCTGCACCGTAGGCTTGTTGACCAGCAGTGGCATACGGCTGCTGCTGGGACAACTGCTGCGCTAATTGCTGCACCATCTGCTGTGCCATTTGCTGTACCAGCTGCATTTGCGCTAATTGCTGCGCCCACTGCTGCTGAGCCATCTGCTGCGCCAAGGCTTGCTGAGCGGGATCGACTTGGAACGGAAGTAGCCGACCGATCTGTGCAGCGATGCTTCCGATCTGCCCACCCAATGCCGGTTGCCCATGCAGCCCACCGATCGCGGTACCGACGGGTTGACCGATCTGACCAATCAGGTTGCCGATCCAACCTTGCGGTGCATAGCCTTGCGATGCATACGCTTGCGTCAGTGCTGGTTGACCATAGGCTTGTTGTCCATAGGCCTGTTGCCCATAGGCCTGTTGCCCATGAAGTTGCTGCCCCTGGGTTTGCTGGCCATAGGCTTGCTGCATCGGGTCAGCGGAGAAAGGCAACATGCGACCAAGCTGTCCAGCGAAACCACCTAGCTGACTACCGATGTGTGGCTGTCCGAAGATACTGCCAACAGCACTACCGAGCGGCTGACCGATTTGACCTATCAGGTTGCCGAACCAGCCCTGGGGTGAGAGTTGTTGCTGCGCGAGTTGCTGTTGCTGCTGTTGCTGTGCGAGTTGTTGTAGCTGTTGAAGTTGTTGAAGCTGCTGTTGCTGTTGAAGTTGTTGTTGAAGCGCTTGCTGTTGTGCGAGTTGTTGTGCATAGGCTTGTATCGGATCAGTTGAGAACGGTAGTAGCGCGCCGCCAATGCCACCTGCAAGCTGTCCGATCTGACTGCCGGCGCCAGATTGGCCAAACATACCGCCAATGCCGCGACCAATCAGCCCACCGACCGGAGCGCCAAGCATGCTACCGAAAAATCCTTGAGGCGAAAGCGCTTGCGATCCGTATGCGCCCGTTTGCGAGATGCCATTCATGTCTTCTCCTGCTTGTGGAAAGAGATGACATCTTTTGGGCTAGCGGCGGTAAATGCAAATCGATCGGCACGCTGATTGCGGCCACTCAATCGAATTGCGTTAATTGGCTGTGTTTTCTAGCTGCGCAGCAAATAAAAACCGTGCAGGCATTGCAGCACTGCACGGTTAGAGTTTCCGCTAATCGGTTTTATGGAATCACGAGTAGCGTGAACGGATGAACGTAAGCCTGCAAGGTGACCAATAATCCCACCAAAGCAGCGAGCGCAATCGAATGGAAGAACACGTAACGCAAGATCTCACCTTCGTGGCCGTACCACTTGGTCGCGGTAGAAGCGACCACGATCGATTGTGCATCGATCATTTTGCCCATCACACCGCCCGATGAGTTGGCCGCTGCCATCAGCACTGGCGACAAACCGAGCTGCTCGGCCGAGGTTTTTTGCAAACCACCAAACAGCACATTCGATGCAGTGTCGGAACCCGTCAGCGCAACACCAAGCCAGCCGAGCAGGGTGCCAAAGAACGGATAGAAAATACCAGTGTTGGCAAACGCCAAGCCGAGCGTGGAATCCACACCCGAGTAGCGGGTGCAGTAGCCGAGCGCGAGCATCGCAGCGATGGTGATCAGCGAGTACTTCAGCAACTTCAGCGTGTCCCAATACACAGCAAGCATCTCACGCACGCGATAACCCATCAGGAATGCAGAGATGATCGACGCGATGAAGATGCCGGTACCGGTCGCCGACAGCCAGTTGAGTTTGAAGATCGCTTCTTCGATCTTTGGTGTTGGTGCAACCGGCGGCATCTTTTGGATGACGTTGTGCAAGTGGGACCATTCGATCTTGATGATCGAGATCCCGTCGAGTGCTTTTTTCCACTCCGGGATGCCCCACAGCAGCACGATCACTGAGAGTACCAGCCATGGTGTCCAGGCATCCATGACTTCTTTGCGCGAGTAACCGTGCCCTAGGGTTACGGGTGCTTGTTCATCGGCGCCCTCGAACTTACCTGACGGCGAGGTCATGATCTCTTTGGGGTGCCACACTTTCAGGAACAAGGTGAGGCAAACCATGGAGCTCACTGCTGCACCCACGTCAACCAACCACGGGCCGTGGAAGTTGGAAATGAAATACTGAGGAATCGCAAAGGCAGCGCCACCAACCAGAATCGCTGGCCAGACTGCCAACATGCCGCGGAAGCCACAGAATGCCCACACCAACCAGAACGGCACGATCAGTGAGAACACGGGCAATTGGCGACCGACCATCGCTGACAGTTGCAGCATGTCGAGGCCGGTCACTGCGGCCAGCGCGATGATTGGCGTGCCCAGTGCGCCATACGCCACGGGCGCGGTGTTCGCGATCAGCGACAAGCCTGAAGCTGCCAACGGTGCGAAACCCAAACCGATTAGCATTGCACCGGTGACTGCGACTGGTGTACCGAAGCCGCCAGCACCTTCAAAGAACGCACCGAACGAGAACGCAATCAGCAGCAGCTGCAAGCGACGATCGCCGGAAATGCCGGCGATGCTCTCACGCAGAATTTTGAACTGTCCCTTGCGATCGGTCAGCTGATATAAAAAGATTACATTGAGAATGATCCAGCCAATCGGAAACAGGCCATATGCCGCACCGTAGAGCGCAGAAGAAATCGCAGCATCTGCAGGCATTGTGAAGCCAACAATGGCCACTACCAACGCTGATACCAAACCCATCAGCGCGGCGATATGCGCTTTGATATGGAAGAAGGCCAGCGCCGCCAGCATCACCACAACAGGAATTGCTGCAGCGATGGTCGACAACCAAACATTGTTGAACGGGTCATAAACTTGTGACCACATGGGGGATCTCCTCCGCTTGTATCAGCGTTTTAAATGCGAATCGGACATCATATTGAAGCGGAGAAGCCTTGTCCATGCGTTTGCAGGACCAATCTTGCCGATTCGACCGTGACTCGGTGAAAACTTTTTCTATGCGTTTTGAAAATTTTTTGCTTGTCAAACCCATACCGGGACATGGGCTCGGCTGCTAGCGCTGATTAGTGCTGGTATCGCCGAAGATTCTGGGCATTTTGGCGGGCATGCAGCGGTAATACTGCGGATGCCCCTCGATTCTGCCCCCAAGGGCAGCGGCAGCATGCCACGGCCAACGCGGATCGGCGATAAAAGCCCGCGCCAGCGCCACCATGTCTGCCCGGCCATTCTGCAGAATGTCTTCCGCTTGCTGCGGCTCGGTGATCATGCCAACGGTAACGACCGGGATGCCGACCGCCTGTTTCACCTGCGCCGCAAAGGCCACCTGATAACCGGGTCCGATACTGATTTTTTGTAACGGCGAAACCCCACCGGAAGATACATCGACAAAGTCGGCGCCTACCGCCTTCAAGCGCTGGCAGAGGGTGATGCAATCATGAATATCCCAACCGCCTTCAACCCAGTCACTGCCGGTGACCCTTACACCGAGCGCGATTTCCGGCCCCAGCTCGGCGCGCACCACCTCGTAAATCTGCAGCAAGAGGCGCATGCGGTTTTCCATTGAGCCACCGTATTCATCGTCTCGCCGATTGGACAGCGGCGACAGGAATTGGTGGATTAAATAGCCATGCGCTGCATGCAGCTCGATCGCTTCAAAGCCGAGCCGACGCGCGCGCTTTGCCGTCGCCGCAAAATCATTGATCACACGTTGAATGTCATCGCGGCTCATAGCGCGTGGCGCTGCTTCTTCCGGCTTATGCGGCACGGCTGACGGTGCGATGGTTTCCCAGCCGCCCTCGGCGCTGGAGAGCAGGGCGCCGCCTTCCCATGGGCGAGCACTCGAGGCCTTGCGCCCGGCGTGCGCGATTTGCAGCATTAGCTTCGACTTGCTTACCTCACGCAACATATCCACCACGGTTTTGAGCGACCGTTCGTTCTCATCGTTATACAAGCCGAGACAGCCGGGGGTAATCCTACCCTCCGGGCTGACCGCGGTCGCTTCGACGGTTAGCAGCCCGGCGCCGGAAAGGGCCAAACTGCCGAGGTGCGCTAAGTGCCAGCCATTGGCGTTTCCGTCGTGCCCGGAGTACTGACACATCGGCGAAATCATGATCCGATTGGCGAGCGTCAGCGGGCCAAGCGCGATAGGCGTGAAAAGCAGCGGGGAGGACATGAGCTTCCTTGCGGCGCTGGTTTACAGCGCCGAGTTGTCTAACGGACCGGGTATCAGCTCAGAAACTACGTGAGCTTGAACAAGCTCACGCTTCAGTTTCTGGTTTTTTATCAATGAGTTATTTGACGCTTTTCAAGTAATCTATGATCGCAGCGCGCACCGCTGGGTCGGCCTGCTGGTACATCATGTAAGTGCCCTTGGCGACTTTTTGCGGGTTCTCCAACCACTTGTCTAGCAGCTCAGGGCTCCAAGACTTGCCTTTTAGCGCGGTTTTGAACTCTTTCGAGTGCGCAAAGCCCGCAATAGCGCCGGCAGGTCGACCCACCACACCGTGCAGGTTTGGCCCCATCCCGGGCGGGGCGTCTTTCTGTATCGCGTGGCAAGCCGCGCATTGCTGCTTGTACAGATCTTCACCCGAGACGTTTTGCGCAGATGCGTGGCTGGCCAGCAAGATGGCGGCTGATAGCAGGGTCATGCGAAGGATATTTTTTGCAGTTGGCATTGTGCTCTCCTAGTTCTCTTGGTTTTGTTATTGAAACCCGTGATGTTTCCGGTGCGTATTTTGGCACGCGGCCAGAGATTTTTCGACCAGGAAAAAAAATGCTCTCCGACGGAGAGCAAAACCTAAGAGGGGATTAGGCGGAAACGAGGAGATTACGTCAAAGCCCTCGCCGCCAAGGCTACGTGCTTGAACCTTTTGTCATTTGAGTAATGACAAACCGATGCATGATCAAAATCAATGATTTAGCCGGCCCTGCCGCTGCGCAAGTCAGGCAGCCGCATTTCAGGTTTATTCGTTGGCGCGGGTGCGGGCCGGCGTGAGCAGATGGCCAAGCTTATTGGCCTTGGTTTGCAGATAGCGCTGGTTTTGGTCGGTGCTATCGGCGATATGCGCTACCCGTTCGGTGCTGATCTCCAGCTCTTTCAGGGCGTCGAGCTTGCGGGGATTGTTGGTCATCAGGCGCAAAGAGCGGATACCGAAGTACTGGAAAATCGGCGCGCATACATCGTAGTTGCGCAGGTCGTCGGCAAACCCGAGCTGATGATTGGCTTCAACCGTATCCGCGCCTTGTTCTTGCAGCGCATAAGCACGGATTTTATTCACCAGACCAATGCCGCGCCCTTCCTGACGCAGGTAGAGCAGGATGCCACGCCCTTCTTCGGCGATGCGCTGGAGGGCGCCCTCCAGCTGTGCACCGCAGTCACAGCGTTGGCTGAAGAGGGTATCGCCTGTAAGGCACTCGGAGTGCAGCCTGGCCAGCACTGGCTCGCCATTGCTGATGTCGCCCAAGGTCATCGCGAGATGCTCTTTGCCGGTACTGGCTTCAAGAAACGCATGCAAGGTGAAGCTTGCCCAAGGCGTTGGCAGTGCACAGCTGGCCATGTGGGTCAGACTCGCGTGATCGGAGTGGGTAGAGCTTTGCGGCATTTAGGGGTTCCTGCAAGCCGGCGCTCAAATGCAAATGCGGCGTCGCGATACCTCGCGACCGCCGCATGCCGGACGTCAGACCAGATTATGCCACCGCACGGCGATGGCGGGCGCTTCATATAGCGGCGCCCGATGCGATTGGCAAGTTTGGTAAGTGAATGCAGATGTGGTGGCTGCGGCCGCACCTATGGCAGGTCGAACAGCAGCAACTCTGCATCAACGGCCTGGTCGAATAGCAGTCGACTTTCTTGCGAAATCTTCAACGCATCACCGCTTTCCAAGCGCGTACCGTTGACGCTAACGGTCCCGCGCGCAACATGCACATAGGCACGCCGTTCGGGTGTCAGCGCGAACTCGACGCGGTCGTTCCCTGATAACAGGCTGGCGTAGATGAGTGCATCTTGATGGATCCGTACAGAGCCCTCGCGCCCGTCAGGCGATGCGATAACACGCAACACGCCGCGCTTGGCGGCATTGTCGATGTTTGATTGCTCATAGCTTGGGGGGATGCCTCGCTGGGATGGCTCTATCCAGATCTGTAAAAAATGGACAGCATCGGTTGACGATGGATTGAACTCGCTATGCCGGATTCCGGTACCGGCACTCATGCGCTGCACATCGCCGGGTCGGATCACCGATCCATTACCCATACTATCCTGATGCGAAAGCTCACCGGAGAGTACGTAAGAGATGATCTCCATGTCACGATGACCATGGGTGCCAAACCCGCAACCCGGCTTTACTTGGTCCTCGTTAATCACGCGTAGCGGTCCAAAACGCACATGCTGCGGATCGTAGAACTCACCAAATGAAAAACTATGCCGTGAGTGGAGCCAGTCCAGACGGGCGACACCGCGATGCTCGCTCTTGCGAAGTTCTATCATGGTTACTCAAATAAATGGGTCGCCGCAGTTCTGCATCGCTGCCGCAGGCGGCGGCGCGCCGGATTGCGGGAAAACCTTTAGCGTAATGATCCCACGGTACCATTTATCGCGCAGCTCGCGCGAATCTTGAGGAAGATCTCAGGCGTGGAACGGAGCCATCATCTGGCGCGCTTCGAGGTGTTCGGGTGGGCGGGGCGAACCCTTGCCGGGTCGTAAGGCATAGCCCTCGCCGTAGGCGCAGGTGATGGTGAGCTGGTTGCGGGAGACTAATTCAATTTTGAATCGAAGCTGAAAAATCGTCACCCGAATGTTGCTTCCCGTCGATGCGCGTCCGGCCAGTTTGAACATCAATAGAATTTCTTCCATCGGTATCACGCTCCCAATACGGCTAATGAACAATTCGGCCAAGGGTACTTCGGCGGGAGACAGCTGAATGAAATCGCCAAGGTAAACAAGACGACGGGATTCAAAATTCAAGGTCAGCAGACCAAGCCCAAGTTCGTCGAGTAAGCAATTGTGACGTCGCAGCGCAGTAACGACGCGTCGTGCTACTTCGGTCATATCGTCTTTGCCGCATACCCAGTCGCTGACCAGTTTTGGAATATCGAGTGCACTGGTCGCGCTCGCGTGCTCATCAAACACTAACAGCAAAGGTACAGGTGGCAGATCGGAATCCACACGGTAGCATAGACTGGGATACTCGAGACGACCGAAATCCCATAGCATTTCGATTTGTGCTACGTCTCGAATCTCAACTAATACGACTGCCGCTTGGTTCGGTTCGGTATCAAGGTAATCCAAACGAAACGGTGACTCTAGGCGCTCAAGCTGCCAGCTTACCAATTGGGTGCTTCCTAGCCGCCGTGGAAACGTAGAGTCTTGTGCGGCGATCTCTTTCGCCAGTCGGTTAAACAGACTATCTCCGATAACTCTGAGCGCAATTTTCACGGGGACTCACTTTCGGTTGAAGCCGTCATGGACATTTGTGCTAGCAGGTTCAATTGAATGCTCTAGCGCACGACCAGGTTGTCATTTTTCATGTCCCGGATGTTGTCCAAGAGGTTGCCATTCAGTAGTCGGGCTCGCTCGTGTGATGCATAAAGTCGGATATCAATTTTTGCGCTCCATTCGTCATCGCCCGCCAGAGCAAGTCGGCGTTCCGCAATATCGTGCGCGACGCAACGCTCGGGTAGCCAGGCGATACCCAGACCAGCGCGCGCGAGCGTATGCAACACACGTGCATTGGGGGTCTGGACGATGACATTGAAGTTGGGATCGCTCGGTCGGAAACGGATGAGTCCATTGCAAATACGACCGAAAAATGTCTCGGGTGGGTAGGCCAGCAGGGGCAAGTGACGGAGCTTCGACTCTATCAGCCGATGCGTTGGAGAGCCGAATTCGTCTGCCAAACTGACCGGCACCAATCGATCTTGCCCGAGGGTGATGGATGGTGACATTTTTTCGTCGATCGACATCGGCACGATCGGGCTATGGTAGGCCATCAGCAGGTCGCAACGCCCATTACTCAAAGCGATGACGCCTTCATAAGTCTCACCTGCATGGATATCGAACTTGAGACCGCTGATGCGGGTGTTGATCTGCTTTATCCACTCCGGTAAAGCTTGCTGGACGAGCGATTGCGCGACAAACAGCTTGAGTCCGGAAAACACTTTGCTGCGATGGCCAAGGGCGATACGGGTATCTTGCAACTGTCGAACCATTTCACGTGCAGCGTCGCGAAACAAATGCCCTGCCATTGTCAAACGCGGCGGGACCGTGTCGCGATCGACCAGAGAAATACCAATCCAATCTTCCAGTGAACGGATGCGACGACTGAACGCCGATTGCGTGACGTTGCGTGCCTGAGCCGCCCGGGTGAAGCTCGACATATCGGATAACACCAGAAAGTCTTCAAGCCATTCGATGTCCATGGCAGCTCCAATCCATGACGCGGCGTGAAAAACCGCTTTGAGGCGAGTTATTAAAACAATAACTTCGGACTGGCGAGACTGTAATTTAATTAGTTCCCCACGGATAGGGGGGTGGGTGAGTGATCGAAGGCGCGCACGTGCGCTTGTCGTGACTTTTACCTAAATCTGTAACGTGAAAACAACGAATTGGCCTGGAAATAGCGATCGGCACAAGCGGCGAATGATGCAGCGTTAGTACATGCGTGATCGAGCACCATGCTTCGATTGGTTGGTGAAATGCCTGTTTGTGCCACAGCCGTTGCGCAAAAAAAACCGCCGGCGAACCGGCGGCTTAGTTGAATCAGCGAGTGCTTATTCGTGTGCGTTGATATCGTTATCTTTGGTTTCGCGCACAAACAGGGTGCCAATCACGAAGGTGAACAGCGCGATCACGATCGGGTACCACAATCCGTAGTAAATATCCCCCTGATAGGCGACCAGCGCAAATGCGGTAGTCGGCAGCAACCCACCAAACCAGCCGTTACCGATATGGTAGGGCAGTGACATCGAGGTGTAGCGGATGCGGGTCGGGAACATCTCAACCAACATGGCGGCGATTGGGCCGTAGACCATGGTCACGTACAGCACCAGAATCACGAGGATGACCAACACCATCGGTTTGTTGACTTGAGCCGGATCAGCCTTGGCCGGATAACCCGCTTCACCAATTAGCGCCTTCAGCTGTTCGGTGAATTGTTTATCCTTCGCTGTTGCTTCTTCTTTCGGTAGCCCCACTGCGCTGTACGAGGTCAGCTCTTTATCACCGACCTTGATCACCGCTGTCGTACCTGCAGGTGCAGCCTCGTTCTTATAATTAACCGAGGCGGCCGCCAGCTTTGCTTTCGCAATATCGCAAGACGACGTGAACTTCTTGGTGCCGGTTGGGTTGAACTGGAACTGACACTCGGCCGGGTCTGCCACCACCACCACTGGTGCATTTGTTTGCGCCGCTTCTAGCGCTGGGTTGGCGTAATGTGTGAGCGCCTTGAACAGCGGGAAGTAAGTGAGGGCCGCTAGCAGACAGCCCGCCATGATGATTTTCTTGCGACCGATCTTGTCGGACCAAGAACCGAACACGATGAAGAAAGGCGTACCAATCAACAGCGAGGCAGCGATCAGGATGTTGGCGGTTGGGCCATCGACTTTCAGCGTTTGCGTCAGGAAGAACAACGCATAGAACTGACCGGTGTACCAAACGACTGCTTGACCTGCTGTCAGGCCGACCAATGCGAGAAGCACAATCTTTAGGTTTTTCCACTGACCGAACGCTTCAGAAATCGGCGCCTTGGAAATTTTGCCTTCTTCTTTCATGCGCTGGAATGCCGGCGACTCATTCATCGAGAGGCGGATCCAGACCGAGATACCCAGCAAGAACACGGATACCAGGAAAGGGATACGCCAGCCCCAATCGGCAAACTGTTCCTCACCAATCGCGGTACGGGTGCCGAGAATCACGAGCAGCGACAGGAACAGACCGAGCGTTGCGGTGGTTTGAATCCAGGCAGTGAAAGCACCACGCTTGTGATCCGGTGCATGCTCTGCAACGTAAGTCGCAGCACCGCCGTATTCACCGCCAAGCGCCAGGCCCTGCAGGATACGCAGGGTAATCAGAATAATCGGTGCAGCAATGCCGATGCTCGCGTAATTGGGCAACAGACCGACGATAAAGGTTGATACACCCATCAGCAGAATCGTGACTAGGAAGGTGTACTTACGACCGACCATGTCACCCAAGCGACCGAATACGATCGCGCCGAATGGACGCACTAAGAAACCTGCCGCGAATGCGAGCAGCGCAAAAATGAAAGCCGTGTTGGGGTCAGTGCCAGCAAAAAACTGCTTAGCGATAATGGCGGCGAGTGAGCCGTACAAGTAAAAGTCGTACCACTCGAATACCGTGCCCAGTGACGAGGCGAAAATGACCTTTCGCTCTTCTGGCGTGATCACGTGCTCAGTTGCCTGATCTGTGGCCATTGTGTCTCCTTATGTTTATATGTTTGCAACGGATTTCCGGAGCATTGCAGGCGAGTGTAGGTTTGAAAACTTACAGTTCGCTTTCTTGAAACTTACAAAAACTTACGCCGGATTCGACCGCGATAAGGGCGCAGTTTCGCAGAAAAGCGGCTGTGCTATCCTCGTCCGCCCTCAAGGGTCGCTAATCTCGCTATGGTTAAACGGAATGGATGATGATCAAGCACATCGTAATGTGGCAGTTGAGGGAGCACGCCGAGGGCGCTGACAAATCGACCAACGCAGCAAAAATGAAGGCTCTGTTGGACGCTTGCGCGGATATAGTGCCCGGCACGCTTGCCTTTGAGGTCGCGCTGGCGCAGCCGGGCTACGAGTGCACCTATGACGTGGTGCTGTACTCGGTGTTTGAATCTGCGGCCGCACTCGACGCTTATCAGAATCATCCGCAGCATGTTGCGCTCAAGCCTTTCGTTGCTGCGGTCAGGTCGGAGCGGCAGTGTATGGACTACCACATCGACTAGATTAACGGCTTCCCATGCAAACTTATCAGCACATTGTTCTCGCCGCGCGTCCGAAAGGGAGCGTAGCGCCCACCGACTTCAGGATTGAAACTGTACCCGTGCCGGAGATTGGCGACGGACAAATTCTGGTTCGCAATCATTACCTCTCGCTTGACCCTTACATGCGTATGCGCATGGAAGATGTTAAGAGTTATGCAGCGCCGCAAGCCATCGATGAAGTGATGATCGGCGGTACGGCGGGTGAAGTGATCGCCTCCAAGCACCCAAAGTTTGCTGTGGGCGACAAGGTGGTCGGCATGTTGGGTTGGAGCGAAATTGGTGTCTCCGACGGCACCATGCTGAAGAAGGTCGATAGTACTCAGGTGCCTTTATCAGCCTACTTGGGTGTGGTCGGGATGCCGGGCATGACCGCCTGGTATGGCCTGAATCATATTTTGCAGCCCAAGGCCGGGCAAACCATCGCGGTATCCGCCGCCAGCGGCGCCGTTGGCAGTGTGGTGGGCCAGCTCGCAAAGCTGCAAGGCTGCAGAGTGATCGGTATCGCGGGTGGTAAAGCAAAGTGCCAGCTGGTAGTTGACAGCTTCGGTTTCGATGCTTGTATCGACTACAAAGCCGGCAATCTATTTGGCGATATCAAGGCAGCAGCGCCGGATGGCATTGATGGTTTGTTCGAGAACGTGGGTGGCGTGGTGATGGACGCTGCGCTGAACCAGATGAATCCATTCGGTCGGATCGCTTTATGCGGCATGATCTCTGGCTACGATGGCCAGCCGATGCCAGTCCACTCGCTGCACAAGGTGTTATCGATGCGCTTGATGATGCAGGGCTTCATCATTTCCGAGCATCTCGATTTGTGGCCGCAAGGTCTTTCCGAGTTGGGACAACTGGTCGCCAAACAAAAACTGAGATACCAGGAGACCATTGCCGAGGGCCTCGCCGCCGCGCCCGAGGCATTCATCGGCATGCTGCGAGGTAAGAACCTTGGCAAGCAGCTGGTGAAGTTGGTCTGACCGCTGCTCGCCCTGTAAAAACCTGCCATGCAATCCTTCGCCGAAAAAACCGCTGTCATTACCGGTGCAGGGAGTGGGCTAGGGCGTGAGTTTGCGCTGTTAGGTGCACGACTCGGCATGCGTCTGGTACTGGCCGATGTTCAGCAAGAGGGTCTCAAACAAACTGAGGCTGCCGCTGTTGCTCTCGGTGCCGAGGTCTTGTCCCAAAACTGCGATGTGCGTCATGGCGAGGAAGTCGAGTTGCTGGCGCAAGCTGCGCTCCAGCGGTTTGGTGTCATTCACTTGGTATTTAACAATGCCGGCGTTGGTGCAGGTGGCTTGATCTGGGAAAGCACCCAACAGGATTGGGAGTGGGTGCTGGGTGTGAATCTGTGGGGCGTGATCCATGGGGTACGGGTGTTCACGCCTATCATGCTGGCGAGCGAGAAAGCGGATCCTGCGTATCAAGGGCATATCGTTAATACCGCCTCGATGGCAGGTTTGCTGACACCACCGGCTATGGGTGTTTATAACGTCTCCAAACATGCGGTGGTCGCGCTGACCGAGACGCTTTATCACGATCTTAGCCTGATCGAATCCACCATCGGTGCATCGGTGTTGTGCCCTTATTTTGTGCCCACCGGGATTAGCCAATCCGAGACCGTACGACCGGCAGATGCCAAACCCTCAGAACATCCCACACGCAGCCAGCAACTCTCCCAGGCCATGCTGGAAAAAGCAGTCACCGCCGGTAAGGTCAGTGCAGCTGAGGTTGCGCAGATGACCTTTGATGCCATCCGTGCGCGGCAGTTTTATATCTACTCGCATCCACAAGCGCTTGGCAACGTCGAGCGCCGCATGCAGGATATTTTGCAAGCGCGTGACCCAAGCGACCCCTACGAACAGGCCCCCAAGCTGCGTGAGCAGTGGCGCACAGGTTTACTGGGAAAATAAAGGATCGTTGTATGGCGCGTGAGGATTTTGGTTTCTTTCATCAACTCCGGGTACGCTGGTCGGAAGTGGATATGCAGGCGATTGTCTTCAATGGCAATTACCTGAATTACTTCGATGTGGCCTTCACCGAGTATTGGCGCGCTACTGCCTTGCCCGATGTCATCGCACAAGGCGAGGCGGGTCTGGAAATGTTCGCCCGTAAGGCGACTGTGGAGTATCACGCACCGGCGCGTTTCGATGATGTGTTGGAGATTGGAGTGCGTTGTGCCGAGATCGGTCGCAGTTCGATGCGCTTCATCCTCGAGATTTTTCAGGGCGACCACTTACTCGTCTCTGGTGAGATGATGTATGTCTATGCGGACAGCCAGGTACGTAAAAGTGTGCCGGTACCAGATGCGTGGCGTGAGCGACTGATGGCAATGGAAAAAGAATCATCAGCGCGCTAGCGATGGTTTGTTAGCGATTCTCTCTATGGAGCTGAATATCATCACGGGTGACTGGGATAGCTTGCGTGATCACGCGCAATCATTGCGCGTTGAGGTGTTCGTCGTCGAGCAAGGCGTACCTATCGAACTCGAGTGGGACGAGGCCGATGAGGTCAGCACCCATGCGGTCGCGTATGACGAATCGGGACAGGTGATCGCAACGGGTCGCTTGCTGCCCGATGGCCATATCGGCCGCATGGCGGTCCGCAAATCAGCGCGTGGGCGGGGCATCGGTTCCAAGGTGTTAGCGGCGCTGCTGCAAGAGGCCAAACACCGGCAGTTTCATGTGCTGGTACTGCACGCCCAGACACATGCTATCGATTTTTATACCAGGCACGGATTTCAAATCGAGGGCGGCGAGTTTTTAGAAGCGGGAATTCCGCACCGTCGCATGACGCTGAAGCTTTAGCAGTAGCTGAAACTGTCGCTGACGCTATTTCAGCCAGCTATCGAATCACGCGCTCGTTTAGCACCGCCATACCACCGGCATGCACACGCACGATGCTGGAGGCACGTGTGCCGTAGTGCTCGGATTCGATACAGATGGGTGACAACATGCGCTCGAGTTCGAGACTGACACCGGTGTCAGGCAGTCGGCTATCTGCAGCCTGTGTGGTATCCGATAGCATCTCAAAATAGGCATCGTCTGGCGCACCCTGACACAGCAAGCTGGCAAATTGCGCTTTGGCGCGTACGACCTTGGGCCATGGCGAATCCAAGGACCCATTCGACAAGCCATAGATGCCAGGCTCAATCGCTTGCCAGTCACGCTCATTGCCATTCGATACCCAATACATCGCTTGCTCATCGCCGAGGATCAGGTTGAAGCCGTTGTACTGCTCGCCAGTTGAGCGAACCTGCTCGAGATACGCTTGTGCCGAAATATCTTGCCCAAGGAAATTCGATACCAACTCACCGCGTGAACGCTTCTCTCGCGACGGTTCGTAGCCATTGCGGATATTGGTCAGTGCCGCGAAGCGCCCCTGTCGATTAATTCCGAGCCATGTGCCGCCACCCTCCAGGTCGCGCCCGGCGAAAACGTTGGGTTGATCGGACCACCAATCGGCAGACTGTGCGGGCCGAGAGAAAAACTCATCACGGTTCGCGGCCAGCACGAGCGGACACTGCGGTATCAGCTTCCAGGCAAAAACGATCAGGCACATTGGGGCAAATCCACAAAAATTTCTACATGGCGCCCGCCGTCGATCGGCAAGTGCGCATCAATCGCCGCCTGCTCCAAGACACCAAGAAACTCATCTGGTACCGAGGGGTAAATTTCTAGCCAGGTCTGGGCGCCGTCTTTTTCTTCGGGGCGGCGTTTCAGCAGCGTATCGACGCCGTATTCTTCGCGCAGCCTTTCCTGCATTGCCCGCACATGGGGCAGCATCAACGCAGCCAACTCGCTTCGCACCCGGTAGTAGACATAGATATCGCTCATGTCTCTGCGTTCAGTGCGTAGGGAAGTTCGCCAAATTCCAGTGCAGGTCCATTGACCGAGCTCAGATGAACGCTTGCTGCGAGCGCTTCTATCTTGAGTTCGACTAGGCAAGCCATGCGGCCATCCGGACCCGGTTCAGCGTTGACCACCATGCCGCAGGGTTGTTCGGGGTCGGCAGATGAAAAAACTTCCATGCCCGCGGATGCCGCCGGCTCTGTCGCATCATTGCAAAAAGCAAGCAAGGTGCGACGCTTGGTCTTGCCGAGGTATTGACTGCGTGCCACGATTTCTTGGCCGGGGTAGCAGCCTTTCTTGAAATTGACGCCACCGACCAGTTCGAAATTGATCATCTGCGGCACGAATTGCTCGCGGGTGGCTTCGACGACTTGAGGCAATCCGGCGATGATTTCGCTCCAGCGCCAGGTGGATGAGGATGTCGCAGGGAGTTGCGACGACCATGCCAGCCATTGCTGCTGGGCTTTTTCGGGGGTGCCGATCCACACTAGTCTTTGCAGCTTGCCTGCGTCTGGCATCCGGATCAGGGTGCCGTTTTCATACGCCTCACACTGCCAGACTGACGGCGTGGCATCAAAGTGGGGGCTGGCAGCGCCTATAGCGACCCATTGATCACTGGCGTCGTGAAGTTTGACTTTCGAGCGCAAGATAAACATCTGCAACCGCTTCAGGACGCCTGGCAGCAGTTCACGGGGCAGGGCTAGAAAAACACGAGTGGCGCTTCGCCAGACCATCGATGTGGCGAGTAGTCGTCCCTTCGGCGAGCAATAACCCGCCAAGGCCGCGTGGCTCGGGTCGAGGCCCTGAACATCGTTGGTGAGTTGGTTATGCAAAAAACCGGCGGCATCGTCGCCAGTGGCCTCAATCACCCCAAGGTGACCCAGCGCGCAAAGAAAGCCACTTTCAGCATCGGGATGCGGGGCAAAATCAGGGTGGTTATCATGGCCGTCGCTAGCCCGAGTCGCGCCAAGGCTGACGAGGAAATCCGGCCAGGAGCCCGAGGGCGCCGACATGAATTCCGGGAAATTCGGTTTCGCGACTATCATTGGGGGCGAATTATAGAGGCGCGCTCAAAAACGCGTTGGCCGGTCTGGGGATTGAAATGGCAGTCTTTAAAAAACTCGTCGCGCTGCTCGCGCTTCTGGTGCTGGCAGCTGCCGCTTTCTTTATTTATTGGGCTCGGGAACCCTTGATGCCGCCTGATTCTGCGGCCATTGAGTTCAATATTGCGCAGGGCAGCAGTATTCGTGCTGCGATGCGACAAGTTCAAGAGGCTGGGGTGCCGGCCTCGCCCATCCTGATGGAGATTCTCGCGCGTGGCTCGGGCACCCGCAGTCTGAAAGCGGGTAGCTACCGGGTCGAGGGAGGTACCACGCCGCTCTCGCTGCTGGATACACTGGCGCGCGGTAACACCATCAAGGAATCGCTCACCATTATCGAGGGCTGGAATTTTGCGCAGATGCGCGCCGAGATGAGCCGCCAGAAATATTTGCGGCAGGACAGCGCCGAGATGGATGTGGCCAAGCTGATGCAGAAGGTTGCGCCCGGCTATGGCTTTCCAGAAGGGTTGTTTTACCCGGATACGTATTTCTTCGATCGCGGCACCAGTGACTTGCTGGTGATGCAGCAGGCCCACCAACGCATGCTGAAAATGCTTGAGGAGGCTTGGTCCAAGCGCGCGCCTCAGTTACCGCTGAAGGATCCCTATGAGGCCTTGATCCTGGCCTCAATCGTCGAGAAGGAGACGGGTACCGCTGCTGATCGACAGAAGGTCGCTGCGGTGTTTGTGAATCGTTTGCGGCGCGGCATGCTGCTACAAACCGATCCCACCGTCATTTATGGCATTGGCCCGACCTTCGATGGCAACTTGCGCAAGATTAATTTGCAGACCGACACGCCCTACAACACCTATATGCGCCCTGGCTTGCCGCCGACGCCGATTGCCTTGCCCGGGCGCGCAGCTTTGAACGCGGCGCTGAATCCGGCGGCGACCGAAGCGCTGTATTTCGTCGCGCGCGGTGACGGTAGCAGTGAATTCTCCAATAACCTCGACGATCACAATCGCGCGGTCAATAAATATCAGCGCGGGCAATAAGCCCGCGATCACCATGGCAACTGGAAAATTTATCACCTTCGAGGGTGTCGATGGCGCGGGTAAATCGACTCATATCGCCAGCTTCGCCGACACCTTGCGCCAGCACGGCAAAACCGTGATCACCACGCGCGAGCCGGGCGGCACGGTGCTCGGCGAGCGGTTGCGTGCCTTGCTACTGCATGAACCTATGGATCTCGAAACCGAGGCATTACTGATGTTTGCGGCACGGCGCGAGCATCTTGCTCAAGTGATAGTGCCAGCGCTGACACGCGGCGACTGGGTAATCTCGGATCGCTTTACCGACGCCACGTTTGCCTATCAAGGAGGTGGTCGCGGTATGTCGCTCGACAAGCTATCTCAGCTGGAGCAGTGGGTGCATGGCGATTTACAACCCGACCTTACTTTGCTGTTCGATGTGCCACTCGAAGTGGCGCGTGAGCGTTTACAAAGAACCCGTGATCTCGATAAATTCGAGCAAGAGCAAGATGACTTCTTTGTCCGCGTGAGGCAGGTGTATTTGCAGCGCGCGGAAGCGTTCCCGCACCGTATACGCGTCATTGATTCGACCCGCCCGATTGCCGATATCAGCCGGGGGTTGCAGCAAGTGGCGGCTTCTTTGTGCGGCGAATGACAAGGCCATGAGTTCAAACGCTATCTACCCCTGGCAGCAGTCCGACTGGGAAAGGCTGCAGCAACTGCGCGAGCGCTTGCCGCATGCAATGCTGTTTCATGGCGAGACGGGCATCGGCAAATTCGCCTTCGTCGAGCATCTCGCTGCATCGTTATTGTGCGAGCAGGTTGCGCCGGATGGCCATGCCTGCGGCCGCTGTGACTCCTGCGGCTGGTTTGCCAAGTACGGTCATCCGGATTACCGACGTGTTCGCCCCGACGCCCTCGAAACCGAAGAGATCGAGGATGGCGTCGAGGCAGAGGAGGGTGTCGGAAAAAAAACAACTAAAACCCCTTCCAAAGAGATTCGTGTCGAGCAGGTGAGGGCACTGTCGACCTTCATGAACGTGTCCACTCATCGGGCTGGTCTGCGCGTGGTGTTGCTTTATCCGGCCGAGGCCTTGAACACGACGGCGGCCAATACCCTGCTCAAGACACTGGAAGAGCCGCCGCCGAATACCTTGTTCCTGTTAATGACGCATCGGATTGATCGCTTGCTACCCACCATCTTGTCGCGCTGTCAGCGCTTCGCGCTATCGCCCCCAGATGCCGAGACTGCGCGCGCATGGTTGGCTGAACAAGGCGTACCAGAGGCTGAACGTTGGCTTGCTGAATATGGTGGTGCACCGTTGGCAGCATTGACGGCGGCGCAGCAGGGCGCCATGCCGGAAAAAGATGAATGGCTGATGCAACTCGCGCGGCCAGAGTCAATGAATCCCTTGATCGTTGCAGAGCGATTACAAAAAGCGGCCTTGTCCGAACTGGTCGCGTGGCAGCAACGCTGGCTGCATGATTTACTGTCACTGAAGCTGGGTGCTCGGGTACGCTACTTCCCGCACCAGCAACAAGTACTCGGTCAGTTGGCAGCGCGGGTGAGTGCCGAGCGTTTGCAGCAGGCAGTACGCGACGCTGCGATGCGACGTGCTGTATCGGATCATCCCCTTTCGGCGCGTCTTTTCATCGAGCAGATGCTGCTCGAGTACACAGGATTATTCAGATAAGGAAATCAGCATGACAGTACCGGGGAGTGAGCAAGCCTTGCAATGGTCCAGACCCTCGGTGATGTCGCTGACTATCAAAGACAGGGCAGGCCTGTACGCCGCCTATATGCCCTTTCTGCAGCGCGGCGGCATTTTTGTGCCAGGTGCTCGGCCTTGTCAGTTGGGGGATGAGGTGTTTCTGTTGTTGACGCTGATGCAAGACGAGACACGTTACCCGGTCGCAGGCAAAGTCGCCTGGATCACCCCCCAGGGTGCTACGCATACAGCGGGTATCGGCGTGCAATTCCCTGACGATGAGAGTGGCATCCGCGTTAAACGCAGAATCGAAGAACTTCTCGGCACCGCTCTGGGCTCATCACGGCCGACGCATACGATCTGAACTACAATGGCGCGGTTTTCAGGAACGCGCTGTTCATGTTCATCGACTCTCATTGCCATCTTGATTTTCCGGAATTGTCGGAGCGCTTGCCCGAGATCTTGCAGAAGATGCAGGACAATCAGGTCAGTCATGCGCTGTGCGTCTCGGTGACACTACCGGAATTCCCGAAAGTGTTGGCGCTGGCTGAGGCGCATCCGAATCTGTACGCATCGGCCGGTGTGCATCCGGATTACGAGGACACCGAAGAGCCCAGTGTTGAGCATTTGCTGCAACTGGCATCACATCCGCGTATTGTTGCGATTGGCGAAACTGGCCTCGATTATTACCGTTTGAGTGGCGACCTGGAATGGCAGCGTGAGCGCTTTCGTGTCCATATCCGTGCCTCGCGCGCCAGTAAAAAGCCGCTCATCATTCACACCCGTGCAGCATCCGATGACACCCTGCGTATCATGCAAGAAGAGGGCGCCGGCACTGGTAAGGGTGGCGTCGGTGGCGTCATGCACTGTTTTACTGAATCCTTGCAGGTGGCCGAGGCGGCGATTGAGATGGGTTTCTATATCTCCTTCTCCGGCATCGTTACCTTTAAAAATGCCAAGGAATTACAAGAGGTTGCGCGCGCCGTGCCGCTCGAACGTATGCTGATCGAAACCGATTCGCCGTATCTGGCCCCGGTACCGATGCGTGGCAAAACCAACGAGCCGGGCTTTGTCCGGCATGTTGCTGAGTACCTCGCCGACCTCAAGGGCATACCACTCGATACGCTGGCGAAGGCGACCACACAGAATTTTCGTTCGCTGTTTCAGATTCACTGAGCATGACGCAGGGACCACATAACCCCGGCCGACGTCAGATGCTGGCAGCGGTCGTGTTGGCCGATGCGGACTCCCTATTCCAGCGCCTGCTTCAACCGAAAGCTGATTCTTATCGCGAATGGTTCGAGGCAGTGCGGGTCGATGATGTCAGGCGTGTGCAGTCCCTCTTGGCGCGTGGCTTTGATGCCAATTCTGTCGAGCCGGAGCGCTTCGATACTGCGCTGATTCTGTCTGTTCGACTCAAATCTTCCAAGGTTTTTTCTGCCTTGCTACAGGCACAGGATGTCAATCTCAATGCGCGGTCTTTGAACGGTGACACAGCGTTGATGATTGCTGCCTACCAGCCAGATATTCCCCGTGCTCTGGCCTTGATCGGCAAGGGCGCTGAGATCAATCGCGTTGGTTGGACGGCGCTCCATTATGCGGCGGCCTCCGGGAGCATCCCGATTATTCAAAGACTGCTGGATGAGTCAGCGTTCATTGATGCCGAATCACCGAATAAGACAACGCCCCTCATGATGGCCGCGCGTGGTGGTCATAGCGCAGTGGTGAAGCTACTGATCGATGAAGGCGCCGACCCCACCCTAAAAAATGAAGCCGAGATGACTGCAGCGGATTTTGCACGCGCGCAAGGCTTCAAAGAATTAGCGCGGCTCTTGGATGACAAGACGAAGCCTTGATCGCATCCTGCAGTCGCAGGGTTTCGGTACACGCAATACCTGTCGTCAGCTGATACGGCAGGGCGAGGTCATGATTGACGGTGTGGTCGCGGACGATGAACGCGCCGAATTCGAGACCGATGGCCTCAGCTTCAGTTTGTTCGATGAAACCTGGGTTTACCGCGAGCATGTGTATATCGCGCTCAACAAGCCAAGTGGTATCGAGTGTTCTCGTCGCCCCAGTCATCACCCTGGCGTGATGACGCTCTTACCCGATGTTTTCCGGCAGCGTGAACTGAATGCCATTGGCCGTCTGGATCATGACACCACTGGACTGCTACTGCTGACCGATGATGGCGCCTTCAACCATCGGATGTCGTCGCCCAAATACCATGTAGGCAAGCGTTACCTCGCTACCACGGCCGAGCCGGTAAGCGCAACGCTGATCGATGCATTACGCAATGGCGTTCAGCTACATGATGAGCCTGGGCTACTCTGTGCGATCGAGTGTGTTCAGGTAGCGGAGCGACAGATCGAGATCGTGCTGGCGCAGGGAAAGTACCATCAGGTTAAGCGTATGCTGGCAGCGGCGGGTAATCATTGCGCAGCGTTACAACGTATCTCGATCGGTCAGCTGACGCTGGCCTCGCTAGCGCTTGGTGAAGGTGAGTGGTGTTATTTGGAGCAAAGCCAGCTTAGTTTGCTGCAGTAATTGGACCGGATGTCGGTTTGATTCGATAACAGGGTTGATAATGAGATCCTGGCAGTTTCATGCGAGATTGCTCGACGAAAGCACTCAGTAGCCGATCCATCTGCGCCATGATCTCGGCGTCGCCATGTAGCTCGAATAATCCGTGGCGCTCAATCTCCTGAATCCCCTGCAGCTTCACATTACCCGCAACCACCCCGGAGAAAGCGCGCCGCAGATCTGCTGCGAGCAGATGAGGCTGCTGCTGCCGACGTAGGTTCAGCGCGCGCATTGAAGCGTGGGTCGGCACGAATGGGCGCTGAAACTCGCCATCGATTTTGAGTTGCCAGTTGAAGTAATAGGCATCACCCTGCTGCTTGCGGTGCTCGCGCACTGCTTGCGTTCCCTCGCGACAAAGCCGCGCTACTTGCTCCGGGTCGTCGATCACCACTCGGTACAGCGATTGCGCGTGCGCACCCAGCGTCGCACCGATGAATTCATCAATCTGATGAAAATAGGCGGCAGACTCTGCAGGACCTGTAAAGACCAGCGGGAAGGGCAGGGCGTGATTTTCTGGATGCAGCAAAATCCCTAGCAGATAGAGAATTTCTTCTGCGGTGCCTACCCCACCGGGGAAGACGACGATCACGTGTCCGGCACGAACAAAGGCTTCAAGTCGTTTTTCAATGTCGGGCAGGATCACCAGATTGTTAACAATCGCATTGGGTGATTCGGCCGCAATAATTCCCGGCTCGGTGAAGCCCAGGTAGCGACCATTCGCGATACGTTGCTTGGCATGCCCGATCGCGGCGCCCTTCATCGGGCCTTTCATTGCGCCCGGCCCACAACCCGTGCAGATATCAAGCCCACGCAATCCCATCTGGTAACCGACACGCTTGGTGTATTCATACTCAGTGCGCGAAATCGAGTGTCCGCCCCAGCACACCACCAGATTGGGTGCCAGATCCGTTTGCAGCACATTGGCATTGCGCAGGATATGAAACACCAGATCCGTCAGCGCGACGCCATCATGTTCACCGCGTTGGTCCTGTAACTCTAGCTCGGCACTGGTAAACAGGATGTCGCGTAGCGTGGCAAATAAATGCTCACGCATACCGAGAATCATGCGTCCATCGACAAAGGCACTGGCAGGTGCGTTGCTTAACTCGAGTTTGATGCCACGCTCGCGATGCACGATGCGGATATCAAAATCCGGGTAGGCTGCCATCAGCGCCTTGCCATCGTCCATGTAATCGGCCGAGGCCAGCACGGCCAGCGCACAGCTTCGAAACAATTGGTGCAGCCCGGTCTGGCTGTTGTCGAGCAGCTTGGCAATCTCCTGCCGTGACAAGACCTCAAGATGCCCTTCGGGCGCGACCAGACCATCCAGTACGGGATACTTCATGGTGTGACTCGTGGGAGTTGTAGTGACCGATCTTACCAGCGGCTGAATTTGCCGCGTCTCGGTACAATGCAAGTTTTTCCGGTCAGAGGTTTGCCCATGTCAACCGACAACGTCGCGCTTCGTACGCTATCTCGCATTATTCCCGCCATAAATACCTCCGACGGTGCCGGTGTGCGCCTGCGCCGCAGCCTGGGCAGTGGCAAGGATGTCCGTCTGGATCCGTTTTTGATGCTGGATGAGTTTTCGTCGGATAACCCGGGTGATTACATCGCCGGTTTTCCTGCGCACCCTCATCGCGGCTTTGAAACGGTGACCTACATCCTCGACGGCCATATGCGGCATGAGGATCATCTGGGTAATCAGGGCGACCTGCAAAGCGGTGGCGTGCAGTGGATGACCGCAGGTCGCGGCATTATTCACTCTGAAATGCCGCAGCAATTGGAAGGCCGCATGCGTGGCTTTCAGCTCTGGATCAATCTGCCCGCCGCAGAAAAAATGAAGCCGGCCGGCTACCGCGACATACAACCAGAAGAAATTCCGGTGCATCCACTTCCCGCGGGCGGCCAAGTAAAAATCATTGCGGGCACGTTGGAGACAGATGACATAAAAATCACAGGCCCGATCGCGGGCTTGTCGACCGATCCGCTTTACATCGACGTACAACTGCCGCCTGGCGCAAGTTTTTCTCAGCGTATCAAGCGTGGATTGAATGCGATGGCCTATGTATTTGAGGGTCAGCTGAAACTTGCCGGTGCAGACACCCCGCTGGCAACGCACAGCGCTGCGGTGCTGAATGATGGCGATGTCGCGGCATTTACGGCGGCAGAGCAGGGCGCGCGCTTCCTGGTACTGGCGGGGCGCCCCTTGAATGAACCCGTAGCGCAATACGGTCCGTTCGTCATGAACACGATGGCTGAAATTGAACAGGCGGTTCGGGATTATCAGACCGGACGTCTGACCGCTTGATTCCTTGAGGTGGAAGATCCCACTGCGGCTCTGACCGCCTCAATGATTCCCCGCGCTGATTGATCAAAGTTATAGGGCTCAACCATTACGCGCGAGCGCTGCCCATAGGCCTGCCGCAGTACGTCATTGGATAACAAGCTCGCGGCGCAATCGGCCCACTGCTCCAGGTCGAGTGCGCGTACAAAGCCGTTCTTTTGATCGACCACTAATTCATCTGCCGCACCGGCATGTGGGCTGATGATGACCGGCAGGCTCGCAGCGCAGGCTTCATTCGCCACCACACCCCACACATCTGCCTCGGTTGGGAACAGAAATACTTTTGCGGATTGATATAAGGCCGGGAGATCGGCCTGTTTGGCGAATCCGTTAAACACTACATCTACATTGGCTGCATGCGCCTGCGCTCGCAAACGTAAGGATTTTTCCAAACTACCTGAGCCGACGATCAGTAAACGCGTTTTTCGCATTAAAAGTGAGGCACAGCGCGCCGCCACCTCGATGGCGAACGCTGGCCGCTTGCCGGCCTCGAGTCGTCCACAAAAGATAAAGTCGAAAACTTTTTGCGGTGCGTTGTCTTCAGCGGTGCGAAAGCTGTCGTTATCAATACACAGGCAAGACCGGAAACAGGCAGCACGCGGCACATCATACTGACGATACAAGGCGAAGCCACCGTTGCTGGCAGCAATTACCGAGCGTGCTCGTCGATACACTACGCGTCGCAAGCCGACATGTACCCGGCTTAGGTTACGCTCGGACTGCAAAGTGCCATCGGTCATCGGTACATAGACACGACGAGTTAGCGCGCACCAGCTCATCGCATACAGATGGGTGGGATTGAATCCATTACCGATCACCACGTCAGGCGAGAAACGCCCCAAGGCAAGATAGACCTCGGGATTATTGTGGATGTAACGCCCATTGACGGTGGTGATGCGCTCACGCAAATAGGTTGTATCGAATTTCATCAGGGGCAAATCCCAAAAGCGATTTGGCTCACGTCGACAACAAAAAATAACCTTGAGCTGTACATCTGGCGAGGCAGCGACACGGTTAAGAATCGGAATCCGATACGGCGGGGGTTCATTGAGTACCAGCGCAAGTTTAGGCATCGAGTGTTTTGGCAGTCAGCGAAGTGGGTAGGGGAGCGAGCGCCTGATGGTAGATGCCCATCAGGGTGGCGTAGTTGCGCTCGGGCGTGTAGCGCGCAAGATAGGTCTGATATGCCTCCAGCCCCATTCGTCGCATCTGCATCGGGTGAGCGAATGCATAATCCATCGCTTCGGCTAGCGCCTTGGCATCCCCCGGTGTTACCAGCAAACCATTTCGGCCATGCTCGACGATTTCGCGCAAGCCGCCGTGCCGACTCGCGATGACTGGTGTGCCGCAGGCGAATGCTTCAATTGCAGCCAATCCAAAACTCTCTATGCCGGTGCTTGGCATCACCAAAAACGCTGCGCTAGCGACTCGCGCTCGCAGTGCCTCGCCTTGCTCGAAGCCGACATAATCGAGTTGCTTGCTTTGCTCAACCAAGGCCTGCAGCGGACCGCTGCCACACACTGTGATTCGTGTGCTTGGTCTTTGTTGAAGAGCTTGCACCAAGGTTAATAAACCTTTCTCAGGAGCGAGTCGACCAATGAACAAGCCACCAGAACGTAGATGATCGCCGGGCGCACCAGCGGCCTCAACAAAGTTTGGCTTGATGCAAAGCTTTTCATCGGGTAGCCCGCCGCGAATAAAAATCTCGCGGCACATCTGGTTCAGTACGATGAAACGATGAACACGCGATCGCCATGTGCCAAGGGCGCGATGCGCTGAAAGCACGCCAGCACTGGCCGTAGTCTGCGCCAACGAGCCGCGGTAGCATCGATGTAGCACCGCACGCCAAGGCCAGCGACCAACGCAGTCGTCGCAGTAACGGCCATTCCGCATCAGCATGGCCTGTGGACAGAGCAGGCGGAAGTTGTGCAAGGTTTGCACGACCGGTATGCCCCATCGATTCGCGACGCCGTACAGCGAGGGTGAGATCAATGGGAAGGTATTGTGTACATGTATCAGGTCGGGGCGAAAACTGCTTAACAAGCGCCCGACTTCGCTCATGGTTCGCTTTGACCACATGCTGTCAACTGCCACCTTCCAACGCGGCAGGGCGTCAAGCTCAGCGTTATCACGGCGGTAAAGCACGACGTCGTGCCCACAGCGTCGCAGCAGGCTGATCTCGGCCTCGACCACCGTATCCTCGCCACCGCGATACAAGTAGGCGTTATGTGCCACCAGAATTCTCATGGGGGGCGATACTAGGCGCGGAATGGACGGCGTGGGGTGCGCCTGCGCAAGCGACTCCGTTATGATCGAGGTCGTCTAACAAGGAGATGACTACATGCACTCAATCGATCTCTCTGGCAAGCGTGTGCTATTGACGCAGGCATCGGACTTCATGGGACCCGCGCTGGCAGAGGTTTTCCGCGAGTGTGGCGCTGACTTGATTTCAGCGGATGGCCTTGTTGCCGAGCCCGACTATCCGCAGCGGCTGTTGGCCGAGTCCGGCACTATTGACGTGCTATTGCTGAATCTGGGTATTCCGGCGCCCACTTCGCCGGCGGCCGAGGTTCCGGATGAAGAATGGTGCCATGCATTCTCGTCCATGGTCGATCCGCTGCCACGATTTGCTCGCGCCGTACTTCCTCAGATGCTGGCCCGTGGAAGCGGGAAAATCCTGCTGATTGGCAGCGCATCTGCCTTGCGCGGAATGCGGCGCGCTTCAAGCTATAGCGCGGCCCGTGGCGCGCAACTGGCCTGGGTCCAAGCAGTCGGTACCGAACTGGCCAGCAAAGGTATTCAAGTCAATGCGATCGCTCAGAACTTCGTTGAAAACCCCACGTATTTTCCGCCTGAGGTGCAAGCCAATCCAGCGTTTCAAGAAAGACTCAAACGCGAGGTGCCACTCGGCCGTCTTGTGAGTGCGCGCGAAGATGCAATGTTCTGTGCCTATCTGGCTAGTCAACATGCAGACTGCTTTGTGGGCCAGGTTTTCCCGGTCTGTGGGGGCTGGGTTGGTCGATGATGAAAGCATCTTTAAGCCGCATAATTTGTATTATGTAAAACGAAGTATTGGGGTGATTACCACCGTGCCGCCAGCGATCACGCCCAAGCCAAGCGCCACCCGCCCCGGCACCAACATGGCTGACTAGCCCGCGCAGAACGTCATCGATCCAACCGACTACTACTTATTTTCTCAGCCGGCTTTCCCTGATTGGCTGCTCAACAATCAAACCCGCGACCATTGATAGCTCCGACGCGATTAGGTTGATCACATCGTCGGATGTAATCATCCCGAACAGCCCGCCAGCGCGATTCACCACCGGAAGCCGGCGAATTTTCTTGCCGCGCATGACCCCCAACGCCTCGTTGAGACTGGCGTCTTCCTGTACCGTGGTGACGGGTGAAGTCATCAGCTCAGCTGCCGAGAACATCTTGGGATCGACGTCCAAGGCAAGCGTCTCAACCAAAATATCCCGGTCTGTGACGATCCCGATCGGAATCCGGGCTCCGTCCTGTTGATTATCGACAACCACCACATCGCCGACATGGTGCCGCCGCATCAACGCGGCGACCTCAGCGATTGGGGCATCCGGTTCACAGCACACGACATTCAGGTTCGCGTAGTCTCTTACCAGCATGGGCTTTCTCTCCAGAGATTGACATCGTCTTGGCACAAGCACACCATGCCAACAAAGGGGGACACTATGTCATCGGAATTCAGTCTGGAACGTATTGCCCAGCTCATCTTTGATCTTGAGCAGGAGCTTAATTCTGCGCCGCTCGGCTCGCCCAAACTTGACGCGTTGCGCGAAGAAATCGCTGTGCTGAAGCGCATGCTTGATGCGCCGGAAGGCACGTCGGGCGATTTAGCTGTACAGCTAGGCGGGATTCGTAGCAAGCTTAACGACTTGCTAGCGAGCGTCGAGGGGGAGGCCTTAAAGGACACCCCATACCTCGTTGAATTAGGGCGGATATTGGGGCTGGTCTAGTGCATGCACTGGTTTGGCATTCGTCCAGCCCCGATCTTCGATACCTTGAATACAAACTATTGATTGCTGCCGCTATCGGTTTTTGTGTCGGTACTGCTCGCGCCTTTGCTGCTTGAGCTACTCATACTTGTTGTGCTGGTGCTAGTGCTAGTGCTAGTGCTAGTGCTAGTGCTGGTATCGGTTCTGCTGGTTATGCTGCTAGCACTAGAATTTGAGGCGAAAGTCGACGCGAAGCGATCATTGTCGAATGACTGGATCAGCTTGCTGGCGAATGCCGGGAAGACTCTGGCGCAAGCGTCCTTGACGGAGTTATAGAACAGGACGGGGATTGCCAGCTTCGCATCAGCATTGTCGCCCTTGGCAATCCGCAACACCATGCGAGTCAGAATAAGATCGTAGGCCAAGCGCTCCCTACCCTCCCTGCCCGGATTCAATGCACTCAACTTCTTGTCCATGGCTTTCCACAGATTGAGCAGTTCGGGCGAGATCATGCTGGCAGGGGATAGACGCGTATTCACATCAAATACAAAGCTGGCAAAAGTGTGTGCTCGATCATCCATATTCTGCTTGTAGCGCTTCTTTATCGCCGGGTCTGCTTCTACCCGTGTCTCCATTTCTGCGACAGTAAGCTGTTCATTACTGTAATCATTCATCACAGATTGTCGGGTGGCGAGTAAAGTCTTGCCTGCCTTACTCTCGCGGAACGCAGAACTGTAAATTGAATAAATTAGATCCGAGTGAGAAATCACCGACTTGGTGAATGATTCCGGTAGGCGCGCACGCAATCCTGGCGAGAGCTTATCCATTGGAATCTTCAGATCTTGACGTAGCAGCGCCCGTACATCTGAATCCCTCATGTTATGCATAGCGCTTACACAGTGACCGGCAATTTCATCGGCAAGCAAGATCAATGTCTGGTCTAGTTTTCGCGGAGATGGTATCGGCTGGATGTCGGGATGACGCTCTTTTCCTGGCGATTTGATAGACCGACGAACCGATGATGGCTGATATTCGGCAGTCGGACGGGGCGTTTTGCGAGGAGTGGTTGGCGCTGATGCACTGCCCTTAGCTGTATCCATAATATGCACTCGCGAGGCACTATCCGGGGCAGTGATGGGCTGCTTTGCTCTAGTTACACTTGTACCCTCGGACAGCGGCGGATTGCTACCTTGCGAGATACTGTCCAGGTTAAGTGATGGAACTATGTGAACCGGCAACTTTGAAGGCGAAAGCATTTGGGTAGGTGACGATTCACTGCGCGTACGGGTTTTTATTCTTGGCGGGGAAGAAGGCAGTAACGGCGATGGCGCCGCACCCTCCCCGCCCTTCTCTGCCACTGCGCTGTCCTTCAGTGTGGCGGCACTTTCCTGATTGGCGACTGAAATATCCGCCTGAATGACACGCTGATTCACCAATGATTGAGTCGTGAATGATGTTGGTAAGCTCATTACCGTGTTCCTTTCTTAATAAGTAAAACTTTAGAGATCATTGGATCTATGATGATTTTTTGGATTCAGTTTCGACCGTAGGCATTTTGGCTACAGGAAGGCTGCTCGAAAGATTGCCCGCAGCCTGAGAAGTCTTAAAGTCTGCAAACCATGTTGGCCAAAGTGCCGTAATCGATTGGCGTACCGCGTCGGCAAACCATATTGGGTAAACTGATGCGCCAGCGTCTTCGTTATCGATACATATTGGGTAGATCAGACGTGTGATCAGAAGATCAAATCCCAAATTTGAGCGAAGTTCATCAAGCTCCTTTTCCGGTAAATCAAGGGAAGCTTGTGCCCAGCTTTGCAATTTTTGATCAAATTCTTTCCAGATCGTGATCAAATCCGATGGCAGACCCGAATCTTCCAGCGCTTTACCGAAGATATCGGCCGCAATTTTTTCAGCGAACGGCTTGAAGCTTGAGATTTGCTTTTGCTTTATTTGCTCGGGATTCGATAGTTCATTTATCGCTTTCAAGGACAATGCAGCGCCTGCATTTGTTAGTGCCTGATTACGATGCGTAAGCATTTTTTTTCCTGCGGTACTGGTTCGCACCGATGTAAGAACAATTATCTTTAATAGTTCTGCATGGCTAATATGGGTAGTATTTTTTGATAAGGTCTCGCTAGCGGTAATTTTTCTGCGCAAGGCTTCCGGGATGCTTTCGAGCGGTATTTCAAACCGGTGACGGCCAAGATCAGTAATTGCTTTGACTGGTTGCGATTTCAGGCCAAATATTTCCCCCTTTTTGATGTAAGCCGCCGCCTCCACACAGCCCAACAATAGCGTTGGAAAGGCCTTTATCAGCGTTTTTTTCTCCTTGTCCGTCAAAAGGATATCTTTGACAGTGGCGCGTGATGTCGTGACATCAGACGTCTCTGACCGCTGGTGCCGTCTCAGGCTAGCAGAGGTCGGTGATCGACGCGGATTAGCTATAGATTTTGAGGTATCGATTGATGCCTTTGTCGGCGATGTTGAAGCTATGGATGTGGTTGATGTGGTTGATGTGGTTGATGTGGTTGATGTGTTTGTTGTGGTTGATGTGGTTGATGTGGTTGATGTGCTTGATGCTGTTGATGAATTTGATTTTTTCGATGTCACACCTGATCGATCCATAATGGTGAAAGGTACAAACGGCTTATCGCTAGATAGTCTAGTAGCGCGATGCGGTACGATTTTGTTACCACTTGCCTCGACGGCTGTAAGTTTTGCAAAAATATCAATCTCTAACAGATCATTCGATAAATCCGATGCTTCTTTTTGTAAAATAGCATTGGCCATTAATGCTTTTGTAGCTTTCGATTTGTCATCTATTGCTTTTGCTATTTCCAGCCATTCTTGATTGAGGATATCCGCAGCAATAGGCTTATCTGATAGAGCGTAATCATTATTAAATGACTTTATGCTTGTTAGCATTTCATCTGATAATTTTTCAGGCGCCAATTGCTTTATACATTGCCGTAACAATTCACTTAGCTGAGCTCGGCGCTGCCGATTAGGACTGCTAGTTTTTCCTAACACAGGTCGAGTAAAGGACACCTCTTTTCTTTGCGTAGATTGCTCATCGTTTCCGCTCACCTGCTGCTGATCAGATCGTGGCTTGAATTGCGTAGCGCGTCGCTTTTTAATCAACTCAGTGACGTCTTCTGGCGCCGCTGCTATTGATTCGCCCAAGAAGTCCGGCGCCATAACAGAAAATGCACTATGTAGTGCGCTGATGATATGACTAACAGCATTGTCAGACTCTAAGCTTCCTCGTGTATTAAAAAATTCTTCCTGCACCAGAGGAACAAGAAATGCATCGATAAGTATTTTCGCGACCCATTCTTTACGAGAGCTCAGGAATTGCTCGTGACTCATGCCGATATTCTTGTCATTCGATAGCAGCAGTCGAATCTTTCGGTGGTCAATAGCCTGCAGGAAAAACTTTAGGGAATCTGGCAGCCTGAGTTTTGAGCTAGTACCGGATATATTGAAAAATACACCGGCAAAGTTTGCTGCCAATATTGACAGCATACCGGCGGCTTCTTTTTCCTTGTGTTCGTTCAGGCTTGATGAGATATCACGTGCTTTAAAGTAAGCGACTTTTATTTTTACACAAATGTCACGTGCAATTTTCCAAGCCTCTGATTTTTTTACATCATCACCGAATAAATCTTGTATTAACTTATCGGTGCGAAATTGACTATCTGCTTGCTTAGCATATTTGCGTTGCAGGTTGATAGTGGCTTGATTCCAATTGATCTCATCATCAAGCCTGCTCGACTTGCGCAGATGAACTTTATCCAAAAGATCCGCCAGATCACTTGCGAGTTGTTGCTCATTCGTCAGCGGTTTGGGTACTTTTTTTATCGGCTTGAGCGGCAGCGTCGACAGCGGAGAATGATCGCTCGTTGTGGTACTTGAGCTTGCGGTAGATGGTAATGGGCGAATAATTACCGGATTAGAAATGCTACGCTGTCTTGCGGTCAGCTTCTGGCGCACCACAGGCTGCTTTAACTTTTTGGCTTGTTCCGATTTTTTGTCTTTTTCCTTCGTTGGTGTACTCAACGCATTCGAACTTGATGCGGAGTCGTGTTGATTGCTATTAGTTACGAATTCATCATTTTTTTTTATATCCTCTTTTTTTTCTTTTTTTTCGGCACTGTCGGGCAGGGATACTTCTGGAATTTTGCTAAGAGAAGGCGTACGACTAATCGACATGAGAACTCCAGTTGGATGGCGATAGGAAACTGGCCAATGGGTAACTCATGTGTTGTAGTAGTTCTCTATGTACTCAATTATCCTTTCAAATATTCTTGATAGTAATTGGAAAGATGTGCGTGGGTACTTAGCAGAAGTCTCGACTATCTGTCTGCAGGGTTCCAAGTAGCGCTGTCAGGTCAACTAACCGTTTAGCGATCAAATGATTCACGTTATTACTTGTTTGCCATATTCCATAGACTGCCAGCAGCGAGGATTGCAGTAACTCTTGTCGTTGCCGCTCAACCAGCGTAGGCCAGACAATGACATTCACCGTACCGGTTTCATCTTCCAGCGTGACGAATACTGTGCCCTTTGCGGTTGCTGGTCTTTGTCTTACGGTGACAATGCCGCAAGCGCGTGCAATCTGGCCATTCTTGCATTGGGCGAGCATATCCGCCGATAGAAGGCGGCGCTGATGCAGATGCGCTCGAAGTAATGCGAGTGGATGGCGTCCTAATGTCAATCCAATTGATCGATAATCGGCAACTATCTGCTGTGCTTCGCTCGGCGCTGGAAGTTGAACCGGATCTGCGGCTGAGAAGCTTGTTTTGAGCAAGCCTTTCCCCGGCGCGGCGACGATGGCATGCCATAGCGCTTCGCGCCGATGGCCAGCCATTGATTCCAATGCGTTCGCGGCTGCCAACGCCTGCAAGTCGGAAGATGAGAGACCAGCGCGTAGCGCGAGATCATTCAGATCGGTGAACGCTTTGATTGAGCGCGCCTCTTCGATGCGCCAGCCAGATGACTGCGTCAGACCATGCACTATGTTGAATCCGAGCCGTACCGCGGGTGACTGCCCAGAAACCACTTCTAGTGTCGCCTCCCACTGGCTATGCATGACGTCTACAGCGCGTACTTCGACACCATGGCGCCGTGCATCTTGTACTAATTGTGATGGCGAATAAAAGCCCATCGGCTGACTGTTTAGTAGCGCTGCCAGAAAAGCTGCAGGATGATGACGCTTCATCCAAGCGCTGGCGTAGGCTAGTAGCGCAAAGCTCGCCGCATGGCTCTCGGGGAAGCCGTATTCCGCAAAACCTTCGATCTGACTAAACAAGGCCTCGGCAAATTCCGGCGGATAACCGCGCGCTAGCATGACGTTGATGAGCTTGTCGTGGAATTTTTCAAGACCGCCCTTACGCTTCCACGCCGCCATCGCACGTCTTAGCTGATCTGCTTCGCCAGCGCTAAAGCCCGCCGCCAGCATGGCCAGCTGCATCACCTGTTCCTGAAAAATCGGCACGCCGAGTGTGCGCGATAGGGCAAGCTTCACATCCTCACTGGGATAGGTAATCGGCTCCCTGCCCTGCCGCCGACGCAAGTAAGGGTGGATCATGCCGCCCTGTATGGGCCCCGGTCGAATGATGGCAACTTCGATCACCAAGTCGTAGAAGGTACGTGGCTTTAATCGCGGCAGCATACTCATTTGCGCGCGGCTCTCGATCTGAAACACACCTACTGTATCGGCACGGCTGATCATGTCGTAGGTGGCAGCATCCTCTGCCGGTATATCAGCCAGTTCGAAAGGCTCGCCCTGCTGCTGGGTAATGAATGCCAATCCACGCCGTAGCGCTGACAGCATGCCGAGCGCGAGGATATCGATCTTCAGCAGACCAAGTGCATCGAGATCATCTTTATCCCACTGCACCACGCTGCGACCTTGCATCGCCGCTTTCTCGATGGGTACCAGCCGCGAGAGTTTGTCGCGCGCAATCACAAAACCACCCGGATGCTGTGAAAGATGGCGTGGGAATCCCATCAGCTCAAGGGCAATCTGGTGCCAGTGCTGAGCGATCGGTGCATCTGGGTCCAGCCCGCAGTCGCTGAAGCGCTGGCGTAGGTTTTCTTTTTGATCCCACCAATGCTGTGATTTTGCGAGCTGGTCAATGATTTGTGTATCGATACCCAGCGCCTTGCCCGCATCACGGATTGCACTGCGTGGTCGATAGCTGATGACGACACCTGTCAGAGCGGCGCGCTCGCGGCCGTATTTCTCGTAGATATATTGGATCACCTCTTCACGTCGCTGGTGCTCGAAATCGACATCAATATCCGGCGGCTCGTTACGCTCTTTCGAAATGAAACGCTCAAATAGCAGATTGCCGCGTGCCGGATCAACCTCGGTGATGCCGAGGCAGTAACAGACTGCTGAATTCGCTGCCGAACCACGCCCTTGGCACAAGATGTGACGACTTTTGGCAAACGACACAATGTCATACACCGTAAGGAAATAGGGCTCATAGCGCATCTCGCCAATGAGTTTCAGCTCATGCTCCAGCTGTTGCTGTACGTCGGGTGGTATGCCGTGCGGGAAACGCTGGTGCGCACCGATCCAGGTCTGCTGGCGTAGATGGCTCGAGGGGGTATGGCCTGCAGGCACTAGCTCGTCGGGATATTCATAGCGCAGCTGATCAAGCGAAAAATTACATTGCGCAGCAATGGCAAGCGTCTCGGACAGCGTATCGAGTGGATACATATTCGCTAGTCGCAACCGTGAGCGCAGGTGCTGCTCGGCGTTGGCGAATAATCCACGACCGCACTGTGCGACAGGCTTGCTGAGACGGATCGCACTCAATACATCTTGTAGACGTTTGCGTGAGCGTAGGTGCATGCAGACATCACCAGTCGCTACGACTGGCACGCCTTGCTCGTCACCGATCTGCTGTATGGTACGTTTGTGCTGCTCGTCATAGCCACGGTAGAGTAAGGTCAGCGCCAGCCGAGCGCGCGACCCGAACACTTGGCGCATCCAGCGACACTGCTGACGTAATACATCTGGGTCGATACAGTAGTTTGGCGCCAGTAGCACAATGCAATTCGGCAGACCACGTAGAGATAAAAATTCCGGCAGCGGCTGTGTGAAGTCAGCGGTGTGCAACAGGTAATCACCCTTGTCGACACGGCTACGCGCGAGTGTAATCAACTCACATAAGTTGCCGTAACCATCGCGATTCATTGCTAGCGCGATCAGGTGGAATGCGCCGCCATGCTCATCATGTATCCGAAACTGGCTGCCAATAATCAGCGATAAGCCCTGCCGTTTGGCCTCGCTATGCGCGCGGACCACACCGGCGACCGAGCACTCATCGGTGATGGCCAACGCCTTATAGCCGAGTTCTGCTGCGCGCGCGACCAATTGCTCCGGGTGTGAGGCACCTCGCAAAAAACTGAAGTTCGATGCGCATTGCAGCTCGGCGTAATTCGGAAGATGGGAGGGCATTATCCAAATAAACCATGTAAAAACCACCGTGCGCTGCCCGCATCACGCTCGCGATAAATCCAATAGCATGCCCCCTCCTCGCCTTGCGCTACAAAGTAATCACGCAAGGCGAGTGCACCATCCCACCAGCCAGCTTCAATACGCTCTGGTCCGGACAATAAACTGAGCGATGAGCCATAAAACGGCCGATGCTGACGCACCACCAATGGCAACGGCTGTTCCAGTAACCAGAAAGGACGCGCTGCCGTCGGTATCTCAGTGTGCTCGATCGCACTCGCCTGATGCGCGATCTGCCACTGGTTCGCCTGCTCGGGTCGATGATCCGCGTAGGGTGCGGGCAAACGCAATGCATCAGGACCGAGCCGTGCAACCAGTAGTTCAAGCAAGCGGTGATGGTCCTGCGCACTACTGGCGGGCGTTGCGAACAGCTGCTGACTGGGTGCTACCCACGTACTGAGTTGTGATGCATCGAGCTTTAACGCAATCACGGGTGCGATCAGTTGCAGCTGTCCCAGTTTTTCTTTTACCAGCCGCAGCAAGTGGGACTCTTCGCAGCTTGGCTCGGATAGCATCACTTCCAGCGCAGTGGGTGCCAGATTCACGCGTCCCTTTTCATGCATCAAACAGAGCACAAAACACCGAACAGCTTGTTGGCGCGCTACCAGCCAGCCACTCATTTGGGCGATCAGCCGTTGTGCCGCTAGTAGCAGCATCGGCGTCTGATCGGTGCGATACGGTAGCTCGATCACCGCCTGGAAAATTGCTGGCGCCTGTAGCCAGTCGAATAATTCCGGTGCCTCACCATAGGCGCGATCAAGCGCCTCAAGCAGCGCGGTTCGTGTCCGACGTTTTAGTCCGGTACGTGGCAGTCGACGCAAATCTGCCAATGTGCGACAACCTATGCCTTCCAGCCATTCTTGGTGCGTAACCGCCTCAGGTAAACAAGTAAAACCCAACGTATCCAGCCAGCGATGCATCGTGACCCTTTGGATTGCGCGCCGCTGTACCGTACGATGCTGGGTTCGGTGATGCAGGTACTGTCGCGCATGATGACGGGCGAACAACCATGCCGCCTGCGCCGTCGGTGCCATACCCATCTTGAGCGAGAAGCCGAGCCTCTGTATCGCTTTATGTATGCGTCGCGAGAGTCGTTGGTGCCCACCAAATAATGACAGGCTAGCGCTGATCTCCAGCACCAGACTCTGGTTATCGATTGCTGCAATCTCTGGGGTGTACTGCATCAATGCAAGTGCTACCGCATCGAATGATTGCTGCTCGCGTAGCGGATCACGCGCCTGTAGTACTACCTGCGGCGCGATACTGTGTACGCTCGTACTGCGCATACCGATCCGAACCCCCTGCTCTGCTGCCATTCGGCTCAGCGCTATGACGTGAGCGCCGTCGACGATAGCCAGCGGCAGTGGCTCAGACCAGCGCGGGTACAGCGCCTGTAACGGTAATCGAGTCAGGATGACGGCGATCCAACAGCGCATCGCTTGCCTCGCTCGCAGAAGGGTTTACTGCAGCTGAGCGTGTATCGCGACCAGCCCAGAACAGATGAATCGGTGACGCGCATTGCGGCCCGCGACGTTTCAGAATATCGAGCTGCGTACCACCCGCCAGCGGTCGTAGCGCAATACGTAGCGGTGCGGGCGATGCGGTTTCACTCGCAGAGAGCGGGCGTAATAACCAGCACAAAGTATCTGACGCCTGTGCCGCCAATTGCAAACGACGCAAGGATTCATGGCGCAAAGTCTGCTGCCAGAACAGTAGCGCGCCACAGCTGCCGTTACGCAGCACTTGCTCCGCACTCCACAATGCATCGGCTTGACGCTTGGCGCGTATCCAGAGCAATCGTTGCGGGTTCAAGCCCCAGTCATGCCAAGCGGCGATATGCGGAATATGCGGCGGCTGTAGCAATACGATGCGTTGCTCACCGAGTGTTCGCAGTGCCGGTTGTAGCAAGTGCAGCTCACCGATACCGCCTTGCTGCAGCAGCAGTTCGATCAGACCGCCATGTGGCCAGCCATGATTGGCTAATTCACGGTCAAGCGCCGCATATCCGGTCGGCGTGACATGGGCACGTGCTACCCCCATCTGGCCAGCACGCCAGACATGCGCATGCAGTGCGGTGGGAAGCGAACCGGGAAGTTCGCCGTTGCGGGGTAACAGCGACGATAGTGGCGGCGACGGCGTAGCAGCCGTCACCGTGTGGGCGGAGACGTTCATCAGTGAACCTTTGAGCTTAAGTACTGTATAAATATACAGCATTTAAGAAGGTGCTGATGAAATAAAATCAGGAATATTCTGCTTTAGGTTTTAATTTTAATTCATTGATTATAATGAGTATTTTTATAAAAATAAGGCTGATCTATGCATCAGCCTGATAATTGCGGCCGTAAGCCAAGAGCGCCGAACTGCCGTCGGCATCGGTCCGACTCAGGCGTGCAAATGCACACTACCCGCGTCCATTCCTGGTAGTGGTGGTGCCTCACCGGCATCCGCCTTGCCCACGTACTGCGTCCAGGAACGTGCGATCTGTAGGAAACGCTCGATTTCCTGCTTGAGGTCTTGCAGCGTCAAGCCTTCAATGCAGACATCGGTGCTGATGATGAGCGCGCCCTGCGGCCCAGCCAAGCCGATTTTTACGCCACCACTATCGCGCCACATCAAGTTGTAGCAAAGCATGGTTTCGTAAACCCTACGCTGCTGTGCTTCAACGGCAGCGCCAAGCTCGGTCGAGATTACGACGCGTGATGGGTCGTCAGCCGGTTCGAGAATGATGATGGTTTCATCAGAAAATTGGATCGCCCAGCTAGGGTCTTCGGTTTGAACGATAGCGTCGACTTCCGGCATCGCAGGACCGATTTCTTTGATGAGGTGTTCTATTTGTTCAATGGTAGTCATAGTATCTTGTCTCGGAAGAATAATGATTCAGTAATGACTATTGAATTTCAGGGTGGGCTGCTTTGACGTGAACGTGTGCTGGCTGTAGTAACTGCTTCATACGCTGGAGTGTGTTGGATAATCCCTCAACCGTACCGGGTGAGCCGTATAAGGTCTTGACCGTGCTGTTCGCTGCTTGCGCTACCGGAGCGGGTTGTGCTGCTACTGCTGAAACATGGGTTCCTGAGCTACTGACGCCATTGATCGACATGGTCTGTGTCCTTTCTGTGTGGATGAATTCAGGCACCGAGGTGCAGCATATCGGTCGGACTCGGCAGGCTGCTGGCCGACTGATCACCCTCCCCTGTGACGTACACGCTCCATACCTGCGCAATACTGACGAAATTAATTAGTACAGTTTGTAGCTCGTTACGGTTGAGGTTGGTCGCAAACAATTCATACAGCAGCACCAACTCACCGCCTGGCCCGGACAATGCCATCTTGACGCCACCGGTATCTTTCCAGAGTAGGTTGTAGCAGAGCAAGGTCTCGTACACCGATAGCTGCATGGTTTCCGAGGGTATTCCCAACATTGCCGTCAGCACTACGCGATCCGGGCTCTCTGCCCACTCAAGCATGACGATCGACTGATCCTCGAACTGGATCGCCCAGTTTTTTTCTTCACTTTGGATCACGGCTTCGACCTCGGGCATGGCAGGCCCGATTTCTTCCATCATGATCTGCATACGTTCCAGATTTGTTGCCATGCGTCTACTCCTTGTGGTCAGCACTACCCCGACAAAATTTGAAGATCTGTGAAATAAAGCAACAGATAGTTCCGACCGGTCACCCAAATACAAAGAATAAGTAGGTTGGAGCACTAAAACTCCCCGCCGCTACACGCCACTGCCGTAACTCGGACAAGCTCGGCTAAGCGCGGGTAGCCTGTAGTACCTATATGAAATACAAGATCCGTAGTAAACCATCAGCACCGGGGCTTGATCCTGCTACCGAGCCACCGCCGAACTGCCGTCGGTCTTTACTGTCCACTGCTCTGTTGTCTACACATTCATCAGGGAGCGCCGCCGATGATCAGCATCGACACAGGATCGGGTACGGGACAACAGCAAGATTTCATGCGCAACCTGCTCGCTTTTACGCGAGAGCATAAAAGCAGCCACTGGTCGGGAACGCTGGCTGAGTTTCTCGAAGGAATCGTGCCGAAGGATCCGCAGGGGGTGGCGCGTAACGCGCATCAGTACATCTGGGACATGATCCGCTGGACCCGGCACCAGGACTCGGACGCGCAACCCGGTAGTGCGCTGTTCGCGGATGAGTTGTTCGGCATGCAGGAACCTATTGAGCGCGTGGTCGATTATTTCAAGGCGGCGGCGGCTGGTTCGGAAGTCGGGCGGCGTCTGCTGCTACTGCTCGGCCCGCCGTCGGGTGGCAAGTCGACGCTGGTGATTCTGCTCAAGCGTGGACTGGAGGAATACAGTCATACCGAGGCCGGTGCGATCTACGGTATTCAGGGATGTCCGGTGCATGAATCACCACTGCATCTAATTCCGCACACATTAAGAGCGGAGTTTCGCGAGACCTATCGGGTCGATGTGCGCGGCGAACTTTGCCCACACTGCCGCATGCGCGTTGAGCAGCAGTTGAGCGGTGATTTTTTACAGATGCCGGTCGAGCGCATCTTTATTTCCGAAGCTGGACGTAGTGGCGTCGGCACCTACGCACCGCACGACCCAACTACCGCCGATCTGGCTGATTTGATCGGCTCGGTCGACTTGTCGAAGGTGGCTGAGTACGGTGACGAAGGCGACCCACGCGCCTGGTCATGGTCGGGTGCGGTATACGCCGCCAGCCGCGGCATGCTGGAAATGATCGAAATTTTGAAGGTCAAGCGCGAGTTCTTGTACCTGCTGCTGACGCTGACGCAAGAAAAGAATGTCAAGGTCTCCCGCTTCCCACTGATTTATCTGGATGAAAGCATCATTGCGCACACTAATTTGGCAGAGTTTCGTAAGTTTTTGCAGGAGAGCGAGAACGAAGCTTTGCTCGACCGGATGGTGATTGTGCAGGTGCCGTATACGCTGAACTTCAATGACGAGGCCCGCATCTACCGCAAGCTGATCTCCTCTGCAGCACCGGCTTTTCGGGAGGTGCATCTCGACCCCCATATGCTACATGCGGCGGCGGTTTTCGCGATCCTGACACGGCTGCAAGAATCCGAAGACAAAGAGCAGGACCTAGCAAAGCGAGTGCGCCTGCATGCACGCGAGGATGTCGACGGCCTGCACCCGGCGGATGCCGATCGAGTAAGGCAAAAGCTGCCGGATGAAGGCTTGGGCGGCGTCTCACCTCGTTTCGTGATCAACGCGCTATCTAGCGCGATTATTCAGTCGAACGCGCGCAGCCTAACCACCATGGATGTGCTGCTAGCGCTGAAAGATGCGATTGAAAATGATGCCCGCATCGACCCCAAGAAGAAACGTAAGTGGGTGGATTATTTGGTGCTGGCGCGCAAGCATTTCTATAACCGCTGGGTGAAAGAAGACGTTCACCGGGCGCTGTTTGTCTCATTCGAACAGGAAGCACAAGATTTATTGGATAAATACCTAGACGAGGTTGAGGCAACACTCGATAACCGTCAGATTCGCGACCCGATCACCAATGAAGACCGCAAGCCGGACGAGCGTTTCTTACGTTCGGTGGAAGAGAAAATACATGTCTCTGACTCTGGCAAACAATCTTTCCGACAAGAGGTAGTCAGAAAAGCGATGGGGGCTTTCAAACGCGGCGAGAAATTTACACTCGATAGCCACGCGCAGCTGCATGAGGCAGTCCAGCAGTATTTATTTGAGCAGCGCCGTGATGTGCTACGTTTGGTCAGCTCCAGCAGCCGGCCCGATCAGGAGGCGCGACAAAAAATATCCATCGTCGAGCAGCGACTGGTTGATGAGTATGGCTATGACAGTCACAGTGCGCGCGAAGCACTGAACTACGTCACCAGCCTGCTGGCACAGGAATAAGGGTCAGCCAATATGACGGCGCACAGCACGATCTCGACCGGATCGCCTTGGTACTCGCTATTCTCACGTGGTGCGCGCGACTGGTTGCGCCACAATCAAAAAATCCGCGCCAGCGTACAGCAACAACTCCCCGATCTGGTGGCAAGCTCTGATCTAATGACGGGGCCTGAGCAGCGCACCGTTCATTTACCAGTACGTGTTCTCGAGCATGCGCGTTTTCGGTTAGCGGACAATCCGCTTGAAAGCTTCCGCCGTGCCGGTCAGGGTCGTGGCCAGCCCGGCGATGTGCTGCGCCCTACACCGAACGGCCAAGAACAGGATGATGAGGCTGCAGGTGGTCAGGGCGAGGGGCGGCTGCAGCTATTACTCGAGCTGGAGGTAGATGACCTCGTCGACTGGCTATGGGAAAGCATGAAATTACCCGAGCTTCAAGCCAAGCCCAAGACCAGCATAGCCGATCAGGATTGGGTACGCGAAGGCTGGGATAAACGCGGAGCGCGAGCGCGTCTGGATCGGCGACGTACCGTAAAAGAAGCGGTCAAGCGGCGCGCGATACAGACCAATCCGGTGGCCTTCTGCAATGATGACTTGCGCTTTCGACAGTTGGTGCAACGACCCAAACCCGTCATGCACGCCGTCGTACTGTTTGCACTCGATGTCTCAGCTAGCATGACCCACGCCGAGCGCAAGCTAGCCAAAACCTTTTTCTTTTTTGCGCTGCAAGGCATACGCCGAAAATATGGCAAGGTCGAGACTCGCTTCATTGCACACACTACACAGGCATGGGAATTCTCGGAGCCAGAGTTCTTTCAGGTGACCGGCACGGGTGGTACCGGCGCTTCATCGGCGTTTGACTTGGCGATACGAATGCTCGAGACGGATTACCCAACGACTCAATACAACAGCTACCTGTTCTATGCCTCGGATGGTGAAAACTTCACCGAGGACCGCAAACTGGCAACCGCCGGCTTGGAAACGCTGACGCAGTTACTGAACTATGTCGGTTACATCGAGACTGTACCCGGCGCCTCCCGCACCATGGAAACCGAGATGACAGCAATCTGTCGTTTGCTGCAGCAGCGTGGCGCGCCACTGGGTAGTTGTATCCTGAACCAGCCCGACGACGTCTGGAAAGCGATTCGACAACTCTTCGTCGCTGACGCTATGCAGAAAGCGGAGGCGTAATGGAGCAGGCAGCGCTACGCAACTATGCAAGCAAGATCGAAACACTGGCACAACAACTTGGCCTGGACTATTACCCGGTTGACTTCGAGGTCGTTCCCGGCAATTTTATGACCGAGATCGCGGTATATGGCCTTCCAGTTCGTATGCCGCATTGGTCATTTGGTGTTCGCTACATCCATCAGTTGATTCGCCAAAGCATGGGAAATTCTCGTATTTTCGAGGTGATGTTCCCAGGTGACCCCTGTCACGCTTATCTGGTACGCGACAACAGCATCGCTGAAAACACGCTGGTAGTTTCGCATGTGCTTGGGCATGCTGACTTCGCCAAACATAATCAGCTTTTCACGCGATTTATGGCGATGGCGGGTGGCAAAATTTTGGAGCAGGCTGCCGAGCGTGCCCGCGCTATCGAACGCGCATTGGTCGAGCATGGCCAGGAAAAAGTCGAACAGATTCTGGATGCAGCATTCGCGATCGAACCTCATATCGATATTCAACAACCGCTACATCGTGCGCCCTACGCTGAGCTATTACCGGCGTGCGCTAAAAAAAATCCTGCTGATACATTCACCTCACGCTTTGAGTCCTTACCTGGCGAACAGTCTGTCGCTATTGCAGAACGGGCAAGCAAAGCGCCAATGCCGCCGCATCTTGAGTACGACCTGCTCTGGTTTATCGCACAGCATGCACCGGATTTACAGGGCTGGGAGCGCGATATATTTCTCGCGGTGCGGGAAGAGTCTTTCTACTTCTACCCGGTGTTTGCGTGCCAGATCATGAATGAGGGCTGGGCTTCGTACTGGCACGCCCGGCTGCTGCGCGAGGCAGATTTTTTACCTTCTGATTTGTATCTCGCGGCTATCAAAGCGCACTCGGATGTCGTGCGGCCATTCGCTGCGGATCATCAACTTGCACTATCGATCAATCCCTATCACCTGGGATTTTCGATCTGGGAAGACATTATTGAGCGCTACGGCCTCGATAAGGCACGTCAGATTTGTCGTGAAGAAGATGACTTCGGATTTATCCGTAATTATCTGACCCAACCCCTGGCGGACAAGCTGGACTTGTTTGTCTACGAGGCTGATCATGAAGGCGGAATAAGAATCGCCGACAAAGACATTCATGCAATTCGAGAAGCTATATTGGCACCACGATTCAACTACGGTGCGCCACGCGTCGCGGTAAAAGCGATGCATACCGACGGCAGCCTGGAGCTGGTGCATGATGTTACCGAGGACGGGCGGGGCCTAGATTTGCCACGAGCCGAGCGTGTTGTAGCCTATATCGCTCAGATCTGGCGCCGGCCTGTGATTTTGCATACTATCGGCACCAACAGTCAGCCCAAAGTGTTGGGTAGCGATCCACAGCAAACGAGTCCCATAGACGGCGTTTCTTCCAACTAAAACCTACTGACTATTGAAAAACCTTTCCCTCGTCGGCGAGTTTTCTGAGCGAGTTAGCGACTTGCCATGCATGGCCGTTTGTCCCACTGCCATAGCGCTGCATCGCCAGCAGTACTTTGTCGAGGCCGACACAGCCTGCGTAGAACATTGGACCACCGCGGTATAACGGGAAGCCGTAACCAGTGAGATAGACCAGATCGATATCGGAGGCACGTAGCGCAATACCCTCCTCAAGTATTCGCGCGCCTTCATTCACGAGCGCATAGATGAGCCGCTCGATAATCTCTTCATCACTGATCGCCCGTCGCTCCACGCCAAGCTCAGCAGCATGCGCGATGATCATCTGGTTCACTTCATCCGAGGCATGCGCGGTACGACCACCAGGTTGATAGTCATACCAACCAGCGGACGTTTTTTGGCCGAAGCGGCCGCGCTCACACAGCTTGTCGCCAATTTGCGAGTACACCATGTCGGGTCGCTCGACGCGTCGGCGCTGACGGATATGCCAGCCAATATCATTACCCGCCAGATCACTCATACGAAACGGCCCCATCGCGAACCCAAAGTTTTCGATAGCCTGATCAATTTGCGCCGGTAGACAGCCCTCCTCCAGCATGAAGAATGCTTGACGCAGATACTGCTCGATCATACGATTACCAATGAAGCCATCGCACACACCAGAGACCACACCGGTTTTCTTGATTTTCTGTGCCAGTGCCATCACGGTGGCCAACACATCCTCTGCAGTCGCCTTGCCGCGTACAATCTCGAGCAGTTTCATTACACTGGCCGGACTGAAAAAATGCATACCAATCACATCTTGCGGCCGTGATGTAAAGCTGGCGATTCTGTCCAGATCCAAGGTAGAGGTATTTGAAGCCAAAATAGCACCCGGCTTCATCACCTGATCCAGTCGGCGGAACACCGTTTCCTTTACTGATATTTCTTCAAACACCGCCTCAATCACGATATCTGACTTGGAAAGGGCTTCATAGTCCAGCGTGGTGCTAATGAGCGCCATGCGTTTATCGAGCTGCTCTTGGGTCAGTCGACCTTTTTTTAGGGTGTTTTCATAATTACGCCGAATGGTCGACAAGCCTTTATCCAACGCCGCTTGTTCGGTTTCAAGCAAACACACCGGAATGCCCGCGTTAGCGAAGTTCATGGCAATGCCCGCCCCCATGGTGCCCGCACCGATAACCGCTGCTGTGCGTATCTCGCGTAGGGCGGTATCGTCCCCGATACTAGGAATTTTTGTGGCACTACGCTCAGCAAAGAATGCGTGCCGCAGCGCTTTTGACTCCGTGGTCTGCACCAACTGTAAAAACAGCCCGCGTTCGAAACTCAGGCCATCCTCAAACGGTAGATTTACCGCCGCCTCGACCGCGTCGATACATTTTGATAGGGCTGGGTAGTGCTTCGCTTGTGCTTTTACCTGCTCTCGCATCCCATGTAGTAGTTGTCCGGCGTCGGGATCTTTAATTTCGTGGTCGCGCACCTTGGGCAAGGGGCGAACATCTGCGATCTCAAGGGCAAAGGTAATAGCGCCCTCTAACAAATCACCCGTAATCATTCGGTCGAACAAGCGTGTGTCAGCCAACTGCTCCGAGGGCACCGGCGCACCATGCACAATCATGTTGAGGGCACGTTGCAGCCCGATCATGCGGGGCAAGCGTTGCGTACCGCCTGCGCCTGGCAAAATGCCGAGCTTCACCTCAGGCAAAGCAATTTTTGCTGTCGCGCTGGAAACACGATAATGGCAGCCAAGCGCCAGCTCTAGTCCGCCGCCCATCGCCAAACCATGGATCGCGGCGATGACTGGTTTTGCACCGGACTCGATGGTGCGGATGACTGTATGCAATGATGGCTCTTGCAGTGCCTTGGGCGTGTTGAACTCACGAATATCCGCGCCACCCGAAAACCCTTTGCCACTGCCGATCAGCACAATGGCGCGAATCGCCTCGTTATCCAGTGCGCGCTGTATACCGTCGACGATGCCCGCGCGAGTTGCAAAACCAAGGCCATTCACAGGTGGGTTATCGAGTGTGATGACAGCGATGTCACCGCGCTCGCTGAAAGATGCGGTCATGAAGATTTCTCCGGTACGGTAGTCCGCCAGCACTAAGCACTGGCCAATTTAGCTGCGTACTATACCGGAGAGCAATCTTGCTATTTCGACTTCACCTTCAGTAATGCGCTGCGCTGCTGATCTTCACGGTAGGCGTAATCGACCCGACCACCGCTGACCCGCGCAATCACCATCATATTCGCGCTGATAGCGTCGTGGTCTTGTGACGTAAATGGTTTTTCATAGCTGGTCACGACACCCTGATAGCGGGACTCGAGATTTTCCAAGGCGCGTCGAATAGCATCACCATCCAGGGTCTTCGACTGGCGCAATGCCAAAGCAAGCAAGTGCATGCCGTCATAGCCTTGTGCCGCGCTCATTGGCGATGGAATCAGATCCGAATTGAAATGGCGCCGGTACGCCAATAAAAAACTGTTTTTTGCCGCCGACCCAGCGTCTTGGATAAAGGTTTGCGGCAGCAACGCGCCCTCCCCCGCGCTACCTGCGGCATCGATGAAGTTGCGCATCGAAAGCGTCCAGCTTCCCATCAAGGGCACGCGCCACGCCATGCTCATCATGCCGCGCGCTACCTGTGCCAGTTCAGGCCCAATGCCCCACCCCACCACCGCCTGCGCACCTGCAGCGCGTGCGCTCTTCAGCTGTCGCGTCATATCGGTGTCGCCAATCTTGAAACGCTGCGTGGTCACCAGTTCCACTGCAGCTTGACGCGCAGCAGCGGCGAATGCATTCGTTCCACTGTCGCCATAAGGGGTGTCGTCTGCCAACAGCGCTACCTTACTAATGCCGCGTTTTTTAAGGTCGGCGGCGAGCATGCGCGCTTCCAGATCCAGGGTTGGCGAAACACGAAAAATGAAATTCGCCGGGCTGGCAGGCGGTGCATAACGGCGGGTCAGTACAGGTCCGGTAGATACTGCAATCATCAGCGGTATGCGTGCCTGCTGATAGGTATCGATCGAAGCCAAGCCAACACCCGTGTTCACGATACCAATGCTGGCCGTGACTTTCATGCGCGTCAGTTCAGTGGCGATCTTGGCGCCCAGCTCATTATTGGCTTGGTCATCGCGTTCGATCAGTTCAATCGTACGACCGTGGATGCCGCCGATTGCATTGATCTCTTGCACGGCGAGTCGAATCCCATTGCGCATGCTCTCGCCCATGGGGCTCGAACCACCGCTAAAGGGGCCGCTTAGCCCGATACGGATGTTTTGCGCTTTCGCTGGCGATGTCATCACCGCGATCAGCATCAGCGCACTCAAACTCCAACGGTAGGTGTTGCCCCGCATTTGCGCCCCCTGAAGTATGCAAAGTGGGGGCTGATTGTAGGGATGCGGTTCACTTTGTCTATCGATGCGCAGCAAGTGTGGCGCGCAACCCACCGTTACCGCCTAGTCAGTCCGGTGAATGAACAAATAAGATGAAATACGGCCGCGGTTATGTGCTCGTTAGCGAAGCCCAAGGTCCCGGCTACACAGTAGAGACTCCTGGGTCCTGGCGTGTGCCTGGACGACGATATTGCGAAAAATAGCGCCTAAAACGTCATCCCGGCGCAGGCCGGGATCAAGTCGCTTTGAAACGCATAACGGTCACGCGGTCGGCAGCTTGTAGTCTCGGTAGATTTCGCGGATTTTGTTTTTCAAAATCTTGCCGGTTGCACCGAGTGGCAGCGCATCGGTAAACACCACATCATCGGGTGTCCACCACTTTGCGATCTTGCCTTCATAAAATGCCAGCAATTCTTCTCGGGTGAGTTCCATGCCAGGCTTCTTCACTACTACTAGCAGGGGCCGCTCATCCCATTTCGGGTGATACACGCCAATGCACGCCGCTTGCATCACCGCCGGATGCGCCACCGCAATATTCTCCAGATCGATTGAGCCGATCCATTCGCCGCCGGACTTGATCACATCCTT
>JAIXQK010000101.1 GCA_027485795.1 Oxalobacteraceae bacterium | reverse complement strand
CTTAAGCCCAACTTATGCTCGATGTCGGCAAAGGTGGGAGGCTCGGACGAGGCAAAGATGAAGCCGTAGATTTCGCCCATCGACTTCGGCAGGCCCAGCAACACCACGAGATCGGCGAAGACCGCCGCGATCTCCGCTTCGAAAGCCGTCGGCCCTGTGGAAGACACCTGAATTGGCTTGTTCTCGGCGACGGACTGTATGACTCCCGAAGGTGTCTGACTGCGAGTTTTACTGGATGAACCGAATTTCAAGTTTTATTTAGGTCATCAGATCTTGGTCTCATTTTCAATTCATTTTGAACTGAAAATGCTACTTTCTAGCCAAAAGTTCCTTAGCTTGTTTCTCGCCTCGCTATTCTGTGGGCTCGCTCGCCCGTTGGCACCACGCAAAACTTGGCAAAAGAGCTAAGCCGCCGGAAACTTGAACTAACATGTTACAAGACCTTTAAGGAAGAGCAAATGACTATCTTGCGTAACCGCTACAGTCCCAAATGACAATTTACCAACAAAGTCCGAAGACTCTATACTAGGCACGGATGCGACGAAAGAGGACGTCGACTTGGTTCTGTGGCTGCCCACATTTCAGCGAGTGGCCAAAAGCGTAAACCTCAAAACCATGCGAGCCTAGGAACGCCGCCAGTTCGCAAAAAAGCACTTGGTTCTCATAAAACCGGTGAAAGCTCACTTCTGACAGCACCCAGTTGGCGGACTTAAGCGTGTCCGTGGCTCCCTGCAATACTGCCAACTCGAAACCCTGAACATCAAGTTTTATGAAGTCTGGATCAGGGAGGGATAGCTTTGCTTTATATGTGTCGAGTTTCACTACCGGAACCTCAACCTGCTGAGTATTCTCAATATTCCAGAGCTTGGCGCCTGTCTGGTTAAGAGGCAAAAAACTACTGGCATCACTGTAGCTAGTAACCAGCAGCGGTCGCATTTCTTCATTTGGGCCAAGTGCCACCTTGCACAACTGCACCTTCCGGTGGGCCTTGAGGTTTCCCTCAAATTTTCCATAGTGATTGGGGAGTGGCTCAAACGCCACGATATCACTATCTGGAACTAATGCTTTGCAAAGTAACGACCAAGAACCAACATTTGCGCCTATGTCATAGAAAACGTTAGCCCCGTTGGCGGCAGCCATCTCTATCAACTCCATTGAATCAATTTGATATTGATTTAGCCAGCCGGCGCATGTCCCACGCAATTTCCTTAAGCGTGAGCGCTTTATTAATTCCTCGGATATTCTTTGCAGCAAGAGACTCGGCGTATATAACAGTTGAATGCGCATGATCAAAATTTAGTTAAAGACAGGCACTATTTTTTCGAATATGGAGCCGTAATCTCTGTGTTGATTAAACTCTGGGATAATGCAGGCGAAATCAGCAAATGCTTAAACCACTTACGCGCATTCTTGGCTGGCGTCGAGTTCCAAAACACGCATGCGAAGGCATAAAAAAGACGGCTGACTGCAGGGTTTACTGGATGCACCATATTTCACGCTTCACCCAGAAATTGCAGATCCTAACCGAAGTTTCAATTCGTTTTGAACTGAAGGCACGAATTTTTAACGGAGGATCGCATTCATCACCGCGGTGCCCGCCCCAGCTCGACATGGCCTAAGCTTTCCGGGAAAGATCAAACGTCGTGGCCAAATCGTTTAGCCGTCGACAGAGAATGCCCCCGGCGCTCCCTGTGTGGATGATAGGTCGCGCTCATTACTTAAATGAACTTCGTCAGGTGCAGCTTGCCGCCTAGCTTTACCGGCCGGTGCTCAATAAACTCCAGCCGCGACAACTCGATTCGAAATAATTTTCGTTGCAGTTGATGGACGCTCAATTGCTATTTCCCTGAATTTGCGGCATCAATTGACGGGCCCCAAATAATACCCCCCCAAAAAAAATAATAATAATAATTGAAATATATTACTGTGTAAAGTATTGTGACTACCTCAGGATATTCTCACTACAGCTTTAGCGCGACCCCACAAAGGCACGGATAGTGTCGACTTCGTATTGAAGCTTCTCGGCGGTGATACTGGGAAAGGTGCGAGCGCGCTTCAGCGCGCGTTGAAGGGGTAAATCGTTGATATGCTTAAAAGACATACTCGGGGCCATGCCTAGAGGCGGTTTGTTGGTTGCTAGTTGTTGGTTCGGCTAACAACGAACATTCATCACTTAACAACTGGAGCGCAGCCGAGCTTGGCCTTCACGAAGTCGCAGATGACCTGGATCTCGTAGGCGAGCATCTCGGCGGTGAGGCCGGGATAGGTGCCAAGGAAGATGGCCTCGTGCATGATGGCGTCGGCGCCGGGGAAGGCGGCGCGGATGGTGGCATCGTTGATGGGTTGAATGGTTGAACCGTGCGAGCCGACCAAGCGAAGGGACTCGGGGCGATCCTTGCGGAGCTGCACGAAGACGGGCTGGCGAAGCAGGTTGCCGCCAAAGAACATGCGGTTGCCGATCTTCTTTTCGTCGAGGTGGCGGGCGAGATCGGTGTGGCTGAAGGGCGCGCCGGGCTTTACGCGCAGCATGAAACCGAACCACGAGGTGTCGGTCCGGCAACCGCTTTGATCCCACTCGAAGCAGGCGGCGAAGTCGAAGGCTTCGCCAGGTTGAGAGGTGGAACCGTTGAACTGCTGAACCGATCCGGACTCCGAACCTTTCAACGCCTCAACCTTTCCTCCCTTCAACTGCGCCGCGCCCTGGCGCTCCGCCGGCGGTATCCAGCGAACGGCATGCGTGGGCAGGGTGAAGTCGAGGACGTCATCCACCTCGGCTAGGCCGGCGCGGAGGGTTTCCCAGTTGCGCTTCCGCGCCTCGATGAAGGCGGGGAGTTTCTTGAGCTGCTTGCGGCCGATGGCGGCCTGGGGATCGAGGGGCTTCAGGTTGAAGCCGAGGTGGCTGTAAATATATTTGTGGTCGTAACCTTTGGGGAGCTCGCCGAGTTGCCAGCCGAAGCGCTTGTTGCAGGTGTCGTCCTTGCCGGAGGCGCACCAGCAGTCGCGACCCCAGTCGCGGAAGCTCTCGGCGTAGGTTTTGAGCGGGGGACGGCTGATGATGTTCACCGCCCCACCCTCGCCCATCGTCAAATGGTGCGGGGGATAGAAGGACTGGGTGCTCAGGTCGCCAAAAGTCCCCGTGTAGGCGGTCAAGATTCCGTTCTTTATGAACGGAATCTTGAGGTTGTTGGTTGTTGATTGCTGGTTGCTGGTTTCGGAACTGGACAACGAACAACCATCATTCAGCAACTGCGCCGCGCATGCGGCGCCATTCGCTTCCGCCTGCTTGAGCAGGTGGTCGAGGCCGAGGGCCTTGGCCCGCTCGACCGGAAGCGAATAAGTGCAGCCGAGGGCGTCGCAGTTGTCCTCGACCAGCCAGAGGTCGTGCTTGCGGCAAAATTCGAGGATGGCGCCGACGTCGAAGGGATTGCCCAAGGCGTGGGCGATCATGACGGCCTTGGTCTTGCCGGCGACAAAGGCGGACTCGAGCTGCTCGGGGCGGATGTTGCCGGTGACGGGATCGTTGTCGATGAAGACGGCCACGGCGCCGAGCTGGATGATGGGCGCGACGGTGGTGGGGAAACCGGCGGCAACGGTGATGACCTCATCGCCGGGCAGGATGCGTTTGTGCGCGGGGAGCTTGTGCGTGGTGAGCGCGGCGAAGGCGACGAGGTTGGCCGAGGAGCCGGAGTTGACGAGGAGGCTGTGCTTCACGCCAAGGAGGGCGGCGAGCTCCTTCTCGAAGGCTTCGCCCTCGGGGCCGAGGGTGAGCCAAAAATCGAGCGTGGCGCCCACGGCGGCCTCAACCTCGTCTTCGTCAAACACGCGACCGGCGTAGGGGATGGTCTGGCCAGGCTTCCAGCCGGGTTGGTTGTTGGTTGCTGATTGTTGGTTGTTGGTTTCGGCGCCTAACAACGAGGAACCATCATTCAACAACTCCGCCGCCGCACCCGCGGGGCGGTTGGCGGTATGCATGAGCGCGGAATATTCGCGGGTGAGGCGGAGGATCTCGGCTTTGAGTTCGGCGGGAGTCGGCATGTCGGAAGAGTTTTTAACCACTAATGGACGCTAATAGACGCTAATGGCGGAGAGGTAAGGCGCGAAACGGGGGATGGAGACTAGAGGCTAGCAACTAGTTGCTAGAGACTAGGGGCCGGGATGCCCAAGCGAGGCCGCCGGCGCGGGCAGACTCGGTGTAGGCCTTGATTTGGCCCAGGGTAAGAGCGTGAACATCGGTCGCGGGCAAGGCGGCCTGGCGATACCACGCGACCGTGCGGTCGATCGTCTCGGCGAAGGGCCAGGCGGGCGACCAGCCGAGGAGATGGTGGGCTTTGTCGGTCGCGAGGTTAAGGAGCTTGGCCTCATGCGG
>JAIXQK010000041.1 GCA_027485795.1 Oxalobacteraceae bacterium | reverse complement strand
GCCCTCACGACCGAAGACGCAAAGGCCTTGGTTCGCTTTCGCATCGCCTGCTTCCGCTCCTCGTTGGAAATGCTCATGAAAACTCACCTCACCGCATGGGTTTCACGCGCACAAGCCTCAGGTTTCCAATCTCCGGTCTCAGCCCTCAGGTTTCAGGCCTCAGGTTTCAGGCCTCCGCCCTTCCGGTTTCCGCCGCTTCGCGGCGGCGACCGCCGCCGCCGGGACGGCGACGAGGGCGACGCCGAGGAGCGACCAGCCTATGTCCGCCCAGTCGAAGTGCCGTCCGGCGATGAACACTTGGGCGCACTCCAGAAGCACCGCCAGGATTGCGGAGAGGAGCGCCGCGGTGCGCCAGCCCAAGGGCCAGAGCAACACCAAGGTCAGCCCGGCAAAGGCCGGCAGGTTACGCAGGTTGCCGTTTCGGTCCGCCCACTCCCCCACCCGCTCCGGTATCCACGGGAGTTCGGAAATATAGGGTGAAGCACGCAGAGCCAGAAACGCGATCGCCGCCACCGCGGCGCCGCTGAGGATCAAGCGCAGAATGAACCAAGGAGACTTCACGGGGCTGGTTGGTTGCTGAATGATGGTTGTTAGTTGTTGGTCTCGGAGCGCAGGCGGCGGGTCGGAAGGTTTAAAGGATGAGTCGTTTAAATGGTTAGCGTCCGACCCCTCTTCAACCGCTCAACCTTTCAACGAGCGCGCTGCGTGGTTGTTAACTGTTAATTGCCAGACCCCAGTTCCCAACAACCAACAACCCTTCCGCCTCCGTCCGTCGTTCCGTCATCCTCCGCTCTGTTTCCAGCGCCAGCCCTTGGCGGTAGCGGGATTGCCGGCATAGATGCGCTCGGGCTCGGCATTGGTTAACAACACAGATCCCGCACTGATCACCGCTTCGCGGCCTACGGTGACGCCGGGCGCAACGAAGACCTGCGCCCCCACCCAAGCCCCCTCCTCAACGGTGATTGGCGCATTACGATAGGACATGGCGGCGTCGCGGTAATTGTGGTTTCCGCCACAGAGAAAAGCTCGCTGTGATATGCAGGCGTGGGCACCGATAAAAATAGGCTCAAAGTTGAGGATAAAAGCTTCCTCGCCCAGCCATGCATGGTCCCCGACGGCCAATTTCCATGGCAGATGAATATTTACCTGCGGCTTTATGCAAACCCCTCGTCCAATCGTTGCACCAAAAGCCCGTAGCAAGCTCGCCTTCACGCCGGACGGCCACGGGAAAACCGTGCGGAAAAAGATCCACTTCACCAGTTGCCACAAAGCGAAGACCACTACGGATCTGCCGCGAGCATATCCCTTGCTACTATCAAAATGATCATTTCTTACGCGGGTATTCATGGCCGGGGAATCTTTGCACAGGCATCCGCGAGTTGCGCGGCGATACGAGGCCAAGTATAATGCTGCTCCACCAGTTTCCGGGCCGCCGCGCCGCGTTGGTCCCGGGCCTTCCCGTCCTCGGCAAGTAATTGAGTGAGTGCAGCAGTCAGGGCCTCGACCGTGGTCGGCACCGTCCAGCATCCACCTTCCTTGGATAACGCCGGAAAATTACAAGCATGCGTGGCGATAACAGGCAGACTGCATGCCATCGCCTCCAAAATCGCCACCGAAAAGCCTTCACTGTGTGAAGGCAACACGAACGCATCAGCCCGTGCCAAGGCCTGTAGTTTGCTATCCCCCGATAGCGATCCGACAAAGTCCCACTCCGACTCCGCCTTAATTCGCGCTACCGCGCTTTCAACCTCGCCACGGTGGCTCAATTCATCAGGGCCCGCCACCACCACTCGCCATTCTTGGCGTAGTTTAGCGGGCAGTCGTGACCAAGCCTCGACCAAAAGGGGCAGCCCCTTTTTAGGGTGCAGGCGCGCCAAAAATAGCAATTCCTTGCGGTTTTTATTTATCTGCAAGTCCGCGCGCAAGGCCGGCACGCGCTCAAATTGGCTTAGCTCTATCCCATTTGGACAAACAACCACCGGAGCGGTGATTCCTTGGGCGCGAATTTGGTCCGCTTCCTTGTCGGTTAATGCCCGCCATAAAGACGCATGACGGAAATTTGCGTTCTCAAATAGAACATGGGCCAGGGCTTTTTTGCGTTGAGAGCGAGCAAGAATCCACGGCTCAAAAATACCGTGAGCGTGGTAGACGAGCGGCTTTTTTTGATGGCGAGTCTGTCGCCCCAACATCCAGTTCGTCGCCACATAAAATCCATGTCCATGGACCACATCGGCTTCACCCACCAGACGTTTAGAGTCGTTCCTGAGTTCAGGGGAATAAAAAGCGCGCTCGGGTCCTTGGCGTCTATATTCAGATACCCCGGCGCGATGATCGGTCGTCCCCGCGCTGGTGGTAACCAAACGCGAGGAAACACCGGCATTCCGCATGGCATCGCTGAGTTCCCACGCAGCGCGGCCCAAGCCGCCCCCTTGCAAGGGCTCGATAGATTGAACAAAATGCAGGTGGGCAGTCATGGAATCGACTTAACGCCGCGAGCGATAAAATAATATCAAGGTGCTGCAAAGACCATAAATGAAAAAGGATATGACCAAGACCAGGGGCCACGCTGCAATGAGGAGAAAGTAAGAATTCAAACGCGCTGAGCGCTTGCTGAGTTCTTCACTCACCGAAGCTGCGCTGCGCGAACAATAATCCGCTAGTCTGTCCTGAGCGCTTATATAATGAGCATCCGCCGCCGCCATGCGTTGGGTCCATCGTGCGCGAGCCTCCAAATTTGACCCCGCGCGCATTTCCTTGAAAAAGGTATCCACTTCGGCTCGATATACTTTACGCGCGGCCAACAACTCGGTCGTGAGTTGGCGCCCTTCCTCGCTCTGCAGCAAGCCCTCCAACTTGGCTAGACGGACCGAGTTGGTGTCGCGGTGCAAGCGCAGTTGGATTTCGACTTCATCAATTTCAGCCGTGCTTGCGGAGGCGCCAAGAGAGTCCAAGAGCCTGCGCCCCTGAGCGTTGGTTTGACTCACCTCCCTGACGATTCCAATCGAGGGCAATTGGCGCGCAACGATGTCTTGGTATGAATTGTTTATTTGGCTAACCAAATGACTACCAAATATGCCCAGCAGCGCCAGCGACAGGCTGAGCAATAGGCCGAAAATGGCTACACGTCTAGGAACCGCGGGCGCCCCGTTTCGAATAGGTATGGACATGGAAAAATTCAGATTACGGTTTTATATTGCGGCGAAATGGCTTCTATTGCCTCGATGAAACCCTCCACCATGGATTCGACGCTATAGTTTTCCGCCGTCCAGCGCGCCAACGCCGGGCGCCGTTGCGCCCAAAATTCGCGTTCGGCCCACATTTTTTCCAAGGTGGCAGCGAGCGCGTCGATATCGTTTGCCGTAAAAAACACGGTGTTTTCGCCCTCCTTGCAGGCCTCAACCTCAGGGGCGTGTGGCTCGTTATCCGCAAGCACGAGCGGAACACCGAATGAGAAGGACTGCACCGCGCCTAATCCAACGTAACCGGCGGAAACCGAACAAAAGCTCCGGGAGTATACGGAACTCAAAATCTCATGACTGTGCACATGGCCGAGCAACTGAACACGAGACTGCAAGCCCAGTTTGGCCACCTGATCCTCAAGAGTCGACCTTAGGCTGCCATCGCCCACCAGGCAGAGTCTTACATGGGCAGGCAGCTTTGCTCTGGAGAAGGCCTCCACCAATAGGCCTGGCTTTTTAGGCGCATTGAGACGGCCCACATAAACTACCGTATCCAGTTGAGCGGGATTGATCGGCGAACTGGCGCAATCTTGGGCGCGTATAAGGGAATTAGTGGCGGCAAAGAGCAGAAATCGAGGAAATACTTTTTTTACTTCGTCGCGCTGGGTGCGAGTATAAGTGATCGTGGCGGAGGCGAGACGCATCATATACAAGCGCAGAACATTTCGCACCGAGCCCGCGTCTTCCCTGCCCCACGCATGTCCCCACAGCAAGGTAGGCGCGCCCCAGAGCGCCCTGGCCGCCAAGATTATCCAATTGGATAGGATGCGCGGATTGAGCTCCATGACCGCTATATCGGGCTCGAACATCGCCTCAATGGCGCCACGTTGCCACAAAAAGGAACGCTTAAAGAAAAACCTGTTCTCAACCAGTGAGTGCCAATCCAGATAGTCCGGAGTCGTTTTAATATCCGGAGTGAAATAGCTAGTGCCGGAAAACAAATGAAAGCGCGCACCCAAGCGTTCCACCAAACGATTAAATACCGGCGCGCGGTAGTCAGGGAAACACGTCTGCAAGAACCAAACCGATGTGATGGAGTTGGTCGTGGTTTGTGAAGATGTAATGGGCGATGCCTCCATTACTTTCTCGCCCATGGCGGCACGAGCGGCCTTGACCGCATTGCGGGCGAAACGCTCATTCGACCATTCTGCGATGTGGGCGCGAGCGGCACGTCCCATTTCGCGCGCCTTGGAAAGATCTCTGCATAAGGCCTCGATGCACCAGGCGAGCTCATGGGTGTTCTCGGGCACAAATCGATAACCGGTTTTACCCGGAACGACCAAGTCCAGAGAAGAGCCGACCGAGCGCGAAACGATAACCGGGCAACCCGAGGCCATCGCTTCATTGACCACCAAGCCCCACTCGTCGCTGGTGCTTCCAAGCACAAAGGCCGTTGCTAGCGCGTAGTAGCTAGGAACCGTCTCAATCTGAGCGAAGGGAAAGAAATACACGCGCCCTTTGTGGTCTGTAACGGCCGCGTCCGGAGCACTTGCCTCGCCGGGCAGTATGACCTCAAGCCCGAGGGACCGCGAAAGCTGAATCAACCTATCTTGCATGGGGCCAGATCCAACGAACACCAGATCATGACCATACTCCTCGCCCCTTTTAACCAGCAGAGCATAAGCGCGCACCAAGGAGTCCAGATTTTTTTTAGAAACAAAGCGCCCCAAGCTCAGGATATATTTTTCAGGCAAACCCAATTCAAGGCGCTTGGTTGCTGCATTGGCGCGCGTTTCTTCGGCGACTCGCTCAAAGTGGGCATTATCCACGGTATCATAGCCATCGAATATCTTTTCCGGCGGCATGCCCAGATGACGCAGAAAACTCCTATGCAAACTGCCGGCCACCAAAGCGGAATCATAGGCCTTTATTAACAAGCGTTTGATGATGATAGCCACTCCCGTATTGCTACCAGACGCGTAATGGCTGTCGCCCATGAATACAACGCGTATGCCTAGCGATTTAGCCACCAATGCAGCCAAGATTGAATAGGCTGGCCAATAGCTGGGCACAAATAAAACCTGAACGTCAGATTGCTTTAACAGGGCACGAAGCCTTACGACAAAAACCACCGTTGGCACATCCTCGGATTTCCATTTCGGAAAAAGAGAATGAACGCGATTCAGGGCCCGATCGTCAACACGCCATGCATAAGTGAGATTCTGGGAACTGAGCTCAATGGCCAACACGTTATCTTCGCCCCAGAGCGCACGCAGTGCATCCAAACGAGCAAAATGATACGGGCCGCAGCATTCCCAAACTAAACCTAATTTCATCTCAGAAGGCATGCCTAGATTTTTCTAGCGAGTAGAAAGTTAGTTAACTTAGATTCGCTTCTCCGCAACGTAGAATAAAGGCGAATTCATTGAGAACGCATTGAAAATTGAGGCATTTGCATTTAATGACTTAGAACCCCTTGCTTGGCTGCCGCCCCTCAGTAGCATAATTAATAATTAATTGTTCGAAATATAGAAAAAGCGGAGGGGTGTTCTAGTGAAAAATAAGTTAATTATTTCTGAAACTTACGATCAGACGAAACCTTCATTAAATTAGCAAGAAGTGGCTGCGTTTTGGGATTACGCATTCTGCTTTGGAGTGAAAGGCCTAATCCGATACATAGCCCTAAAATTTGCGTAGCCATTCTATCACCAAAGGGATTTGCCGTTAGGGATTGAATTGCAAATATAATTATCGTGAAGAAAATGCACGTTATGTCACGAAGCCAAAGGGGGTCTGCTACTCTAGACAACACGCCAAGGAGGCGGAAATATAGAGATATCGGCCTCCAGTAAACATATATGGACCATAAGAAACCGAATATTCCGGCGAAAAATAATCCATACACAAAGGGAATGTGGGAAGCGACCCAGTTCCCGTCAAATTCTTGTAGCATGCCTAGTGATACGCGTCTAATGTGCTCGGCATACATGTCACTCCATCCATAGGTGGCTCCGAAGCCACGTCCAAATACAAAAAATAGGGGGGATGAAGTAATGACATCCCAGATACCTCGAGACTCCGCAATACGTGTTATGTATGTTATATCCATTCCATCCACATCGGACCTCGCTTCGAAAATTCGGCTTAACCATACGGAAATCAAATCAGGGCGGACTACTGTTGCCAACAGAAACCCACCAAATGCACCACCTAACGCAATGTATAATATCGGCATTCGCCATTTCACATGACTCGCATGCAGCCGATTATTAAGACCAAGCTTAAACCAAGTATACAGAACCACCGCTCCAGACAAAGCAATAACTAATAAAAAAACCCTAGTGACAGACAGGGCGATTAAAAATGCAATACTGAGCGCCAAAAGTAATGCTCGCCACGGAAATCTATACGTAAAAGATACGGCCGACATCACGTATGCCAATAAAAACGCCAAAGCTGGAGATAGAATTTGATATCTTGCATCACTAATTAGCACTCCCTGAACACCAGTTGCGTAGTAAAAGCGAAAAATTGAGGACACAACTCCCGCGACTAGCAACGATTGTAGCAACCTGCGCATTAAATGAGGGCTTAGGGCGACTAATGAACCAACTATAACACTCAACAAAAAAATGTAATATGGGAATGCCACTCGCAAAATTCTTCCGGCGGGCACGTGCCCCATCAATGCACTTAAGACACCTAATATTAACACAAATGCCGTAAATGCAATAAACGCCACAACATCAGCACTCAGTCTTGCAAATAATTTAAATACAACGGCAACCGATAAGCCAACACCGGCCGCGGCCATAAGATATTGAATCATGGCGCCGCCCTCTTCCCCTTTATAATCGAAAACAAACACAAATGGTAATAACGACACCAGCCAAACTGAAGTGTAATCAATGGGAAGCAAACCCCCTGCTGTATTTTTTTGCATTTAAATTATGTTCTTAAAATTCAATACGCATGCAAGATTCGAATATGCGTTAGCTGTGTTATCTACCGAGTAGAATCGCATATCCCTATGAAAGCGGTTAGCGTTTCTGGCACTAACCATAGCCGCAGCGTAAGATGCGTAATTGCTCGGGTCGACATGCGTTACGCCATCATATGCTTTAGCAAAGCTGAATGCATCGATATCAGAACAGATAATCGGTAACCCAGATGCTAAAGCTTCTAGAAATGCAACTGAAAAACCTTCAGCCAAAGAGGGCATTACATAAACGTCTGCTGCTGCAAGTAGATCAAAAATCTTATCAGTTGGTGGTAATATACGAATTTTGTCCGATAGTCCGCCTGACTCAATAGCTGCGTTTATTTCACTCAAGTAATGATTATCCTCAACCAACCCAACTAAAATTAGTGAAAGACACGGATCAGCTATGCGCCGAAATGACTTAACAGTCTCAAGCTGTCTTTTCACTGGGTTAATTCGACCAACCTGAAGCACAATTCGCTGATTCGGTTGATATCCGAGTTGCTCTCGCACAATTCCTCGTCTCACTTGTGCAGCTTTAATGTCACCTGTTTTTATCCCATTATAAATAACCCCACCATCAGATACATAACCGCATCTTTTGAAGTAATTCGCCCGGGCTATTGGCGCCACGCAAATTAGCGCATTGGGCTCAGGTGCGATAGAAGATTCAAAGCACCTATATAACAATGAATTATAGTCGTCTTGGGATGCGTCATGAAGCACGCTGCATATAATATCGGCAGGGTGGTGTCTTAGATATTGCACAAGACGAACATAAAGCGATGGGATCACAGAATGCGCGAAAACACAATCAGGCCTTTGCTTTGCTAAAAAGGCAAGTAGTCTGGCCAAACGGCCGAAACGTGAACTTTTGTAGTCAGGGAAATGTATATTAACACCTGCGGAAGCCAATGTTTGGTATATTCCATGGAAATTAGATTCCATCGGCTCAAGAGAAAATATTGAAACAGTTTCTCCTGCTTTAAGTTGCTCCAAACTTAAATCAGCGACTAGTTTTTCCGCTCCAGATAATCTAGGGCGCAATATCAGATGGCAAATATGCATGGCTAACTAATTTTGTCGTATAAAATCTTCAACTGCTTGCAGTATTGTCCCCATTCGTGGCCTTCTGCTAGTTTCTGGCCTAGCTTGCCTCGCCTGTTTGCCTCCGCTCTTGCAGGATTAGTTTGCAGATATTCGAATGCTCGCGTGAGTTCATTTAGATCTCCAGATTCCGCAAGCCATCCGCAACCGTATTGTTGTATTTTCTCACCCACCCAGCCGTGTGATGATGCGAGAAATGGAACACCTGCAGCGCATGCTCTAATGAAATTACCGCTACTAACTACGAAGTCTTTGGGGTAAGCTGAAGCCACTACCGTTGCTGCAGAAAAGTAATAGCTTACCTCCTCCTCAGGCACGTAACCTGAGTTATATACAACATCAGGTCGATCATTTATTTTTCTAACGCACATAGCTGGTAATCCCTTACCTACTAATAACAAAACTCCATCCCGAACACGTGAATTCAACCAAGCATCTATGATTGCCGGAGTCCCCTTGCGCTCGCTCAAATCACCGAACACAAGAATTACAGTTTTATCATCATGAATCCCTAAAAATCTTCGCGCCTCGGATTTTGAATACAGTTTGAATTCAGATTGGCGCCATGGATCAGAAAACGTTACATGAGGAACGTTATGAGGAAATACTTCCGCAGGCAGGAAAAAGCGGTCTAACATTCCTATCCTACATAGAAGCTTGAGCCCTAGGCCCTTGATGGAATGCGAAAAATTATTGTATAGGTAATATGTTGCATAAATGGGAACCTTGCGTCGGCGAGTTAAGATTAGTGGATTTCTTAGTAATTCCTTTAGCCAGCGCTTCGGCATGCCATCAAAGGTTAAAATATGAATAGCATTGCACTTATTCTCAATTGCATATTGCTGCAATTCGGACCATTCGCATTTATAGTCAAAATTTCGCCTAACGACAACGGTATCGAGTCCAAGTGAAATGATCCCATCGTATGTATAGTGCAGCATGGTGTCTCGATGCCCACCAGCAGTAGGTTCATACAGCAAGATTTTCATTTTTTATCAAACAGCCAAAAGTGCTTTTTGTATAAATATTGCTTATTGCGTGCAATTATACGCCATGCATTTTGACTAAAACTTATGCTCTTGCGCGTGCCACCCCATTCGAGTTCAGACAATGTTGGTATAGGGTAGAGAATGTTTGAAAGGCCTTCACGCAATGCACAAAGCGACATGTCGAAATCGTCATAACAATAGGGCGCGAGATTCTCATCGAGACGTGGGCATATTTCTAGCAAGGCTGGGGTAAAACAAACGGGGCTCTTTATGCCAACATCAACCTTCGTCGTGGAATAATACCCATCAGCGAGAACAGCATGCGCACAATGATCCCCTGGTGCAGCGATATGGTTGGTTTCTCCTATAAACGGTCCTTTAAATTGTCCTCGTGATTTAATCATAAGTCGGAGCCGTTCATGTAGTGATCCGCGCTTAATTTTGCATCCCATTCTAAATGATACGTATCCAAGTTTAAAATTATGATCCTTTAGTAGCTGTAACATTCTAGCTTCTAATTTATCTTCCTTTAAAATCACATCATCTTGCAGAACAACAACGCACCCTGGATCCGCCACTTTAAGGCCGATATTTATGGCCCTAATTTCGTGCACATCCGGCGCATATGTAATACGATATTCACATCGAGAATTCTTTGCCCTGCGCTTAACTACATCTTCGCTTCCATCTGAACAACCGTCTAAGACAGGTATAATTACTGAATCTGACGCACAGTTTCGCTCAACGCCACTAAGCACAGCGTCTAGCAGTGCCGCTTTGTTATGAATCGTGATTATGTAATTAAATTTCATTTTTATTTAAATAATACAGTCCACCACCGCATACGATTACTAAGGTAACGAGTCCGTTTGTCCAAACAACCCAGCCAAGACCTAAATTAAATATCGCCCCGTATATCTTAAGTAGAACCGACGCAACACATGCGCATATCATAATTGAAGCCTGTGCTTTTATGAATTTGCTAGTAAGCATAGCGGCACTAACGACACCACCAACGCCGCCAGCTAAGGCCCACAATGCGAATCCTAGCCGTTCCAAATTTCCTAAACATGCTTCTGAACTAAATAACTTCAATATTATTGCATCGTAAAATACTGACAAAAGAACTAATACTAAAATTGAAAAAAAGCTTACGACGCCAATCCCATAAAGCAAAATCTTTCTAAATAAAATCTTATCTTTCGAATGTGAAGCAGCCTGAAATTTAGGCCATAGCATCTGCAAAAATGGATCAGATATCTGATTAACGATCGAGTATATTCGTTGATTAACTGCAAATATGGCCGTAACAGCAGGACCAGCTACGCTGCTCAGAAACGGAGCATCCATTGAGAAAGCTAGCATCGAACCGATTTGGACTATTAAATAAGAATATCCCTTACCCTCTCTATAATATTTGGCTAAATTCAAATCACTAATCCAATAGGGATTCAGGTCTACCTCCCATAGTCTAAAGGTAGCAACAAAGTTAATTGCAAAGGCAACTACAGGGCAAAATAAGATCAGTAATGCGGCAACATAGAATCCAACTCCAAGTTTCACACATACAAATGCAACAATCACCTGTAGAATTGCCGAAACTCCATTAAACAAATGGTTTCTATAATTTTTCCCTAAAGCAAAATTTGTTCTGACTGGAATACTTAAAATTAATTGCATGCCGTAACTAACTCCAACGAAGAACACCAATGCTCCGACTGCTGGTGATGCGTCAGTTGCTTTCGCTCCATAAGCTATTCTAGCTGCGACCACCAAGGCTATCGCAGCAAATGCTAGGACTAGATATATCGCCGCATTCAAGTATACTCTAGCGAGTTCCGATATCATGCGCCGCATGGAATCGCGATTATTTGATTCAGATGCATTTACTATCTGATTAACAAAATTCGCACCGATTCCAAAGTCGGCGAATGTCATAACTAACGACAACGCCTGAAGGGTTGAGAAGTAACCAAATAACTCAGGTGTCCATGATCTGTATAAAAGATGAGAAACAGTAAAAACCGAAAAAAAGCTAATTGCCTTTGCTGCCAGACCTGACGTGCCGTTAATTGATAGTTCCCGAACGAAACCCGAGGCGAAGATCCTATGTTTAGTCCACTTCACGTGCGAGTTCTCCACAGGATTTTCAGTTCAGCCCTGATTCCTCGCACAAACCCTTTTAAAAGCTTTAAATTAAAATCCTTGAAGTGGAAAAGTGAACCTAATCGTGCCGCTGCTGAAATTTTTCCTTTAAGAAGTAGATATGTGCAAACCGATCCGAACAAAGATGCGTTTTCAGTTAACGCTATTTGCCTGACGGCACAACGTGGAACGCCCTTCAACTCTTCAATCCTTTCGAGCATAGACAAAAAGCTTAACGGAAAGTCTGATTTAGCCCAAGTTTCATATCTATAGTTATCTTCATGCAGCCTTGAGGCGATAAACACCCCCGGCACCTTAACTATATCAAATTTCGACCCGATTCTTGCGAAATGCTCTACATCAGCAGAATATGGATAATTGTCCGATAGCATGCCCACTTCTTTGATCGCATCAGATCTATATATTGCCGCAGAGCAAAATATGCTCCAGCAATATCGCACCGCTTCAGGGCCGCTACTTAGATAATTTAGTTCGCAAAACGCTGGCTGAGTCAACTCACCAGTGGTATTCGCCTGGGCGACACTGCATGTTATAAGTCCGGCATTAGGGTGCTGTTTGATTGCATCAAAAAAGCCTTGGATGCTGCCTGGTAAATGGAAGTCGTCGTGATGCAATATGCCAATATAATCATAGCCCTTCAGGGCGAGATTGAGGCATTTGTTTATATTGCCCACATAGCCAATATTATTTTCATTCCTATGGTAGAAGACACGCTCTCGAATTAGGTCCTGGATCGCTAAATAATTTTGCTCATCAGGTCCATTGTCATATATGTATACATCTGTCACCTCGGCTTGATCCAATAACGAAAGCAATGCATTTCTAACGAAACGGGCGCCATTGTATACGGGCAAGGCAAATGCAATTCTATTATTCATGTAAAAGATCTGATATTTCGTGGGGGGCGCGACAATATTTTGGATGTAGCGTTAAGATTTTATCTATGCGCAGGGACGAGTTAAGCGGACGAGGGGCAGTCTGATTTAGATTTAATGTGCCTACAGGGCAGATTTTGGGTTCCTTCGAGCCATTTAGCATATTGGCATGTTTGGCACCCATATATATCGACTGTGCCCACTCAGCCCTAGTCATGCTTTTGGAGTTTCCAATATTCCAAACCCCGGATTTCCCCATTTGCATTAATGCTAAAAGCCAAATGGCAATATCACCAGCCCAAGTCGGATTCCCGATTTGGTCCGAAGGCACTAAAAATGGCCGCTGGTCTCGAAGTGCTTTTATTGTTTGATAGGCAAAGTTTTTTTGCTGAGTCTCTTTTCCCCAAACGCATATTACCCGCGGGATTAACGCAGATCCTTCTAGTGCTGATTGAATATTCAGCTCTGCCTTCCATTTTGATTTAGCGTATATATTTATCGGATTCGGCTTATCATCTTCTGAATACGGGCCAGCTGTTCCATCAAATACGTAAGTCGTTGAAAAATAAGCAAAGCGTGTGTGTCGCTTCTTGCAATGCTCAGCCAGACGAGTTGGTTGTTCGCAATTTTCTCTGTAGGCGCGATCAGGGTCTTTTTCACAGCCATCGACCCAAGTCCACCCTGCTGCATGGACTACCCAATCTGGTTTAAATGTATCCAAAAGCGCGCAAACCGCGTAGTCATCCGCTAGATCCATTTGCACCAATCCAGGCATGGGATAATTACGAAAGGTTCCAATTGCCGTATGACCACGCGCTATGCATTCGGCTAGGACATGTGAACCCACTAAACCAGAAGCACCAATCACTAGTATACGCATTGTATTAGAATGGGCTATGGAAATCACCTAAGCCAGGAAACGTGCTATCTCGGCCGGAGATAATTGGGGGATTGTCTATACCCCAACAAAAACCAAAACTATCCCATCTGATACCCGCGTCATGGCTAGGCGCGTGAACCGTAGATGTTTTATACACCATTACCGAATCGTCCTCTAACGAAAGAAAGCCATGTGCCACTCCGGCGGGGATATATATTTGTTTATGATTTTCGCGTGACAGTTCAATAGCGACGGCTTGCCCGTAGTTGGGTGATGCGGTGCGAAGATCTAACAGAACATCTCGAACCCGGCCGCGCACGCAATAAACCAACTTGGCATGATCGTGCGGGGGAAGCTGAAAATGCATACCCCGCACGACGTCTCTCTTTGATGTGGAGAAGAATTCTTCTGCCGGAGTAAAGGCGATGCCGAGTTCGCGAAAGAGCCCCGCGTGATAAGTCTTCACGAAGTCTCCGCGGGCATCCTCAAATACTTTAGGTTGAAGAACAAAGGTGCCAGGAAATGGCTGTGAGACGACTGTCATGGGAAGAGGTTCGACGCTAAGCGCCAGAAACACGGGTGATGGTGCTTAAGTGGAGCGCTTCGACTTCACAAAATCGCAGATCACTTTGATTTCATAAGCCAACATTTCGGCCGTTAAACCGGGATAGGTGCCCAGGAAGATGGCCTCGTGCATGATGGCGTCGGCGCCGGGGAAGGCGGCGCGGATGGTGGAATCGTTGATGGGCTGAATGGTTGAACCGTGCGAGCCGACCAAGCGAATGGACTCGGGGCGATCCTTGCGGAGTTGCACGAAGACGGGCTGGCGAAGCAGGTTGCCGCCAAAGAACATGCGGTTGCCGATCTTCTTTTCGTCGAGGTGGCGGGCCAGATCGGTGTGGCTGAAGGGCGCGCCGGGCTTCACGCGCAGCATGAACCCAAACCACGAGGTATCGGTCCGGCAACCGGAGTCGTCCCACGCGAAGCAGGAGGCGAAGTCGAAGGCTTCGCCGGGTTGAGAGGTTGAGCGGTTGGACTGTTGAACCGATCCGGACTCCGAACCTTTCAATGCCTCAACCTTTCCTCCCCTCAACTGCGCCGCGCCGCGGCGCTCCGCCGGCGGAATCCAGCGCGTCGCATGCGTGGGCAGGGTGAAGTCGAGGACATCATCCACCTCGGCTAGGCCGGCGCGGAGGGTTTCCCAGTTGCGCTTACGCGCCTCGATGAAGGCGGGGAGTTTCTTGAGTTGCTTGCGGCCAATGGCGGCCTGGGGATCGAGCGGCTTCAGGTTGAATCCGAGGTGGCTGTAAATGTATTTGTGGTCGTAGCCCTTGGGGAGCTCGCCGAGCTGCCAGCCGAAGCGTTTGTTGCAGGTGTCGTCCTTGCCGGAGGCGCACCAGCAGTCGCGGCCCCAGTCGCGGAAGCTCTCGGCGTAGGTCTTGAGCGGGGGACGGCTGATGATGTTCACCGCCCCACCCTCGCCCATGGTGAGATGGTGCGGAGGATAGAACGACTGGGTGGAAATATCGCCCCAGGTGCCGGTGTAGCGGGTGATATTGACTCCGTCGGACGGGATGCCGGGGGAATTCTCGGTAATGCCGAGCGCCTTGGCGCGGGCGATGGGCATCGAGTAAGTGCAGCCGAGGGCGTCGCAGTTGTCCTCGACCAGCCAGAGGTCGTGCTTGCGGCAAAATTCGAGGACGGCGCCGACGTCGAAGGGATTGCCCAAGGCGTGGGCGATCATGACGGCCTTGGTCTTGCCGGCGACAAAGGCGGACTCGAGCTGCTCGGGGCGGATGTTGCCAGAAATGGGGTCGTTATCGAGGAAGACGGCGACGGCGCCGAGCTGGATGATGGGCGCGACGGTGGTGGGGAAACCGGCGGCGACGGTGATGACCTCATCGCCGGGCAGGATGCGTTTGTGCGCGGGGAGCTTGTGCGTGGTGAGCGCGGCGAAGGCGACGAGGTTGGCCGAGGAGCCGGAGTTGACGAGGAGGCTGTGTTTCACGCCAAGGAGGGCGGCGAGCTCCTTCTCGAAGGCTTCGCCCTCGGGGCCGAGGGTGAGCCAGAAGTCGAGGGTGGAGCCCACGGCGGCCTCGACCTCGTCTTCGTCGAACACGCGACCGGCGTAGGGGATGGTCTGGCCAGGGGCCCACGGAGCGTGCGCGGCGTCGTCGCCGGGACGCTGGCCCTTGTGCATGAGCGCGGAATATTCGCGGGTGAGGCGGAGAATCTCGGCTTTGAGTTCGGGAGCGGAAGACATGTTGAAAAAGGATTTAACCACTAATGGACGCTAATTGATGCCAATATAAGCAGACGTGATTTCCGATTAGGACGCCCAAGCGAGGCCGCCGGCGCGGGCAGACTCGGTGTAGGCCTTGATTTGGCCCAGGGTAAGGGCGTGGATCGCGCTTTGCGCGAGGTTGTTGGTTGCCGGTTGTTGGTTGGTTTTTTCCGACCCTGACAACGAACAACTATCATTCAGCAACTGCGGCGCGGCCGCGCCGCTCGCCTGGCGATACCACGCGACCGTGCGGTCGATCGTCTCGGCGAAGGGCCAGGCGGGCGACCAGCCGAGGAGATGGTGGGCTTTGTCGGTCGCGAGGTTAAGGAGCTTGGCCTCATGCGG
>JAIXQK010000009.1 GCA_027485795.1 Oxalobacteraceae bacterium | reverse complement strand
TAGATCGCTGTAACGTGCGACCTGCGCCGGTCCCGCCATCGCTATGGCCTGCTTCCGCTGCGCTAACGGGTCGTGCGGGAGATCCCAAGCCTGGTCGATCGCTGCAGCAAGCGCTGCGGCATCGCGGCGTGGTACGAGTCGGCCGAAACGGCCGTTGTCTGTGAGTTCGCGCGGGCCTGAGGGGCAATCGGTGCTGACGAGCCTCAATCCAGCGTACATAGCTTCGGCCAGTACCAGCGGGAACCCCTCGTAGTCTGAGGACAAAACGAACATGTCGGCGGACGCGAGGTAGGGCCATGGATCGATGTCGAACCCGGGCATGATCACGCGCTCGGCTACGCCTAGTTCGCGCGCAAGCGCCTCTAGTTCGCTGCGTAGCGAGCCCTCGCCTAGAAGCATCAGCTTCGAATGATGCCGTGCGCTAGCTTGTGCAAAGGCCCGCAGCAGCAGCGCTTGATTCTTTTGATGCTTAAACGTCCCGCAGTTGATGACTCGCCCAATGGCATTGCCCCACAGCGCTTCGACTCTCGGGTTGGTGGAAAGCGTGGCGGGGGGGTCAATTGGGTTGGTGATGATTTCAATGGTGTCGCGCTTGATGCCAGACAGTCTGGCGAGGTCATTGGCGGCGTCTTCAGCACACATTACCCTTACGTCGGCGCGCGGGTAGAGGAGTCGTGTCGACCATTTGAGCGCGCGCATCTGCGTGGCGCTTTGCATGTGCGGCGAGAGCGCGGACTGGTCACTCACCATAAGCCGTGCTTCAGATTGGGCAAGCCGATGGGCGACCACTGCAACCGAGGTCAGGGGCCACATCTGGGCGTGGAGCGCATGGGGTTTTGCCCTGCGCAGGTAGTGCAAAAGCGGCCGCAGCACATCGCGGATCCGGGGTACTCCAAGGTCGATCACCTGCACTCGCTCAGGAAGCAAGGGGAGCAGGTCACCCACCGCTTTCATCAACAACAGGTCAACGTGGTGCCCTCGCCGAATGAGGTCGCGGATTGAAGACAGCATGACCCGCTCGGCTCCTCCGCCACGCATGTCGGGAATCAGGCAGGCTATCCTCTGCAAGGGGGCGCTATTTGGCATTAGTGTGACGCTGGTGCCAGGCCCAGGCAGTGCGGACTATGGTGTCTAGGTCACTCAACTTCGGTGTCCAGCCAAGTAAAGAACGCGCACGATCAGGGTCGGCGACCAGCGCAGGCGGGTCCCCTGGCCGGCGGGGACCCAAGCTGTAGGGGACGGGCCTTCCGACGACCTTCTCGACTGCATCCATAACATCACGGATGCTTGAACCTTTTCCGGTGCCGAGGTTGACTTGGTCCGAAGCTCTGCCGTTGAGTAGGTGCGCCATTGCCCTAACGTGGGCGTCTGCAAGGTCGGTGACGTGGATGAAGTCGCGAACGCACGTGCCATCCGGTGTATCGTAGTCCTCCCCATTGACGGTGAGTGCAGATCCAGTTCCAGCAACTGCATCAAGCGCAAGCGGAATAAGGTGTGATTCTGGATCGTGCCGCTCACCGATCTCGCCTTCAGGATCGGCGCCGGCAGCATTGAAGTAGCGCAGGGCAATTGATCTCAGGCCATGGGCCCGTTCGAAGTCGGACAACATGTGTTCGGCTACCAACTTGGTTCGGCCGTAGGGGTTTATAGGAAACTGCGGCGAGGCCTCAGGTATCGGTACTGTCGCAGGAATGCCATAAGTGGCGCATGTGCTGGAAAAGACGAGTCGGCCTACCCCCGCGCGCCACATCGCCTCGAGCAGCGAGAGCGTTCCGCCGACGTTGTTGCGATAATACTTACTCGGATCAGTTACCGATTCACCGACATAGGCGTAGGCGGCGAAGTGAATCACTGCTGCTGGTCGATAGTACGCAAATACTCGATCGAGGAATGCACCGTCCGAGATGTCACCCTGTTCGAGCGGGCCCCACTTAACAGCATCGGCATGACCATACACGAGATTGTCAACCACCACCACCTCGTACCCTGCCGCCCCTAGCGCCTTGCAGCAGTGCGAGCCGATATAGCCTGCGCCTCCAGTGACCAGGATAGTTTCTGCCATGTTCAAAGCGCGAGCAGTTCTCGAAAGTAGGCGGTGGTGTGGGCCAACCCCTCGTCGAGACCTATTTTTGGCTCCCAACCTAAATACTGGTTGGCGCGAGCAATGTCGGGGCGGCGCTGCTTTGGATCGTCGGCAGGCAGAGGCAAGTTGATCAGCGGGCTCTTTGACCCGGTGAGTGCGATGACCTTCTCAGCTAGCCCCAGCATGGTGAACTCACTTGGATTACCGATATTGAATGGTCCAGTCACCTCTGCAGGACTGTTCATCATCGCAATCATGCCGCGCACCAGATCGTCCACGTAACAGAAGGAACGAGTCTGCCGACCGTCGCCGTAGATCGTGATTGGCTCGCCCTTTAGGGCCTGTACGATGAAGTTCGAAACCACCCGTCCGTCGTTTGGGTGCATGCGGGGCCCATAGGTATTAAATATGCGCACAACTTTGATCTCGAGGCCATGCTGGCGGTGATAGTCAAAGAACAGCGTCTCAGCGCAACGCTTCCCTTCGTCGTAGCATGAGCGGGAGCCGATCGGGTTGACGTTACCCCAGTAATCCTCGGTCTGCGGATGGACTGTAGGATCACCATAAACCTCGCTAGTCGAGGCCTGAAGTATCCGCGCACCGACCCTCTTAGCCAGGCCGAGCATGTTAATTGCACCATGCACGCTCGTCTTCGTCGTTTGTACCGGATCGTGCTGGTAGTGCACTGGGCTCGCTGGACAGGCGAGGTTGTAGATCTGGTCGACCTCTACAAAAAGCGGGAAAGTCACGTCGTGGCGCATGAACTCGAAGCGTTCATGGCCTCGCAGGTGTGCAATGTTGTCGCGGGTGCCGGTAAAGAAGTTGTCGACGCAGAGCACGTCGTGACCGGCTTGGAGCAGACGGTCGATCAGATGTGATCCGAGGAATCCGGCCCCCCCCGTGACTAGGATACGTTTTCGTTCGGAATAATTGCGACTCACAGTATTAATTAGCCTTATCTTAGTTAAAAATCGTCTGTTTAAAATCTGGCCTAGGCCAAGCCAGCTCCGCTAGATATGGTCATTGTAACATCTTCTAATCAAGGCAATAAAAGCTATGGTTCTTTGTATTTTA
>JAIXQK010000094.1 GCA_027485795.1 Oxalobacteraceae bacterium | reverse complement strand
GCGCTTGAAGTGCATCGTGTCGGTCACCAAAGCTGGACCACCGATAACCTGTACGTCGAGAGCTACCACGAAGAGATCTTGTATTACACCTCTCGCTGGGATGCGCTGTGCCCGTACATCGAGGTCAATGAAGAAATGATCGCCAAGGCGCCACGGCCTTTTGTCGTTTATGCAATTCCACCGGATAGCCGGTTTGGTGTGCAAATTAATGACAAATACGGCATGGTGGACACCGCCTCGGAGGCGTTCTGGAGCGACGAGCGCCGAGCAAGGAAATTCCGCGAGTTCGACAAGCAGTACAAGGAGTTTACTTACTCGGAGCAGGTCATCCCAGGCAAGGATCTGAGCTTCGATGACATGATCGAGCTGGGTGGGGATCACTTTGAGAAGTACTGGATCGACGACCGCGAGGTCGAGGGATTCATTGACTACGTGCGGGATCTCGACGTGCTGGTGCTGCAAATGCATGCGCCGGACGGCACCTTGGTGCTGACCGATGTATCGATCGTCTTGCCCAAGTACGACCAGTTGTACGGCAGCTTCTGCCAGTGGAATCGTGACTTCAAGAACAAGTCACCGGGCAACTACGCTTGTCTTCTGGCGTCGCGCTGGGCAGCCAAACATGGCCTGCGCTGGTACAACCTCGGACCGGTCGATGATTACGGCTACAAGTCGCTGTTTGTGACCGACTACGAGCCGATCTATGCGATGGCACTGGTCGATCCCCAACATCCGTTGGCGACTGACCCGACATCGCCGTTGAAGATCGATTTCCGTCCTGAGGACTTGAACCGGATCTACCGCAACGAGGAAGCGCTGAGCGACTGCGCTGCCTGAGCTTACCCAAGCTTAGTGTTGCTGTAGCCGCTGTTGCTCGATAAACAAGCTGACGGGCGCTTAGTCGTCGCCGTCCGTCAGCTCCTTGTCGCCAAACACGTGCTCCTCACCAAAGCTGAGGTCGTAGTCGATCGTCAGCTCTTCACCGCGCGCAATATCCCTCAGCGCCTCAAGCACATCTTGCTTGTTGAAGCCTAAGTTCGGCGTCTTTGAGTGATTCAGATAGATCGAGATATTCACGGTGTTCATGCCAATTTCGGGCACGAAAACACGTCCGCTTTCGATCAGGCAAAAATCTGCCAGATGCTTGCGCACACTTTTGGGAATCTCCTTCAGCTTGGTGCGGGAGAATTTTTTCTCCTTGCGCGAAGCCATGCTTTGCAGTGGCAGTGTCCCCTCAGGTATGTCGCGCAGTGCGAATACACCGACGCCGTGAATTGTCGACACGCCTAGCTTGCAATAGACCTCGTTCTTCAGGTGCTGGTGAAGGCGGTACTTAAGATTACCGATGTGCTCCGGTTCATCGGTCTCGTCAAGTACATCATTGACACTGGGGGCGTGGGAGGGTGCATCGTGCTTCATGAGTGTCGCCGTTGGGTAAAGCAGTTTATTGGAGGGGCTTCGGCCAGAATTGTGCCACCAAAAAGCTTTGTTACCTAGCGTCCCAAGCTTCACTCAGGTATCGCGTGCTGCCTGACACGCGCGTCAGGCAAGTCCAGGGGATGGCGCCGCCGGTGCGCCCGACTGACCACTAATCCGCGCCCTCACCATTGCAATATGTTCGCGCAGCACGTACTGCTGGTCGGCGAACGCCAATGGCAGGATCAGGCTATTCACCGAGTTCTCGATATCCTCAAGTTGCTTGAACAACTGCTTGCGCTCATCCTGATCCGGGTTGGCCAGCATGGCACGTTCTAGCGTCATCAGCGCGCCGTACCAGCGATAAATTCGCGATCGCATACGCCATTGATAGAGCGGTGCAACCATGCGCGTGGCCGGTACGATCACGATCAACAGCGGCAACAGTACCAGCGCAATCCGGTCGACCAGACTCGCCAGCCAGAACGGCAGGCGCTTGTACAGGAAGGGCGCACCCGAGGTGTAGTAGCGTCGAGCCTCTTCGCTGATAGGAATGTCGTGCTCGATTGGTGCCGGAAACTCGCCCGCCTTGCGATACATACCGGCCTTGCCATGGACCTCGCGTGCTGCGGCAATCAGCAGATCGGAGATTGCCGGGTGTAGTCCTTCACGCGCGATCAATTCCACCGGTGTACCGAACAAATCGATGTCTTGCGGCGGCAGGTTACGACCCAAATCGAAACTACCCTCGGGCGCCACCAGTCGAGACAAAAATGGCAAGCGTCGCTGATAGCCATCGGCTTGGCGAAAGCTCATCATTTTAATGCTGGGCTTTCGAACCAGCTCGCGTACTTTTTTACCCCTGAGCTGCTCGCCGGTGACAAACACTGCATCAATCTTGCGCGCTAACAGCGCTGCTATCGCGTCGTCGCTATCCAATTCAAGCAATTTGGCGCTCTTCTTGTCCATCCCATTTTCGGCCAGCATCTTATTGGCGATCACGGCGGTACCGCTGCCATCGGGGCCAATCGCAATGCGCTTACCCTTTAGCTGCGTCAGTCGTTCGATACGCTGCGCACCACGATAGAACACCATAATGGGCTGTACATAGATCGTTCCTAACGACTGCAGACCGGGCGCTTGGTCGTCATCGGCTAAACCGGTCTGGACGAAGCCGACATCGACCGTTTGTTTTGCGTCTAGCAGGCGCTGTAGGTTCTCGACCGAGCCATCAGTTTCCCGGACCTCGACCCGAATGCCATGCGTGCCGATGATTTTTGCGTAGCGCTGCGCCGCAGCGTGAAAGCTGCCATCTGCCGGGCCGGCCAATAACACCACCCGATCCGGCGGTGCCGGACGGATCAGCTTCACCGCCAGCCATCCCAGCACCATGGTCACGGCGAGTATCGGTAGCAACACCATGATCAGATCGCGCCAGGAAATGGTGCTGAGTCGAACCAGCGGCTGCTTGAGGTAACGCTTGACAGTGTCGGGGCGCGGGGTTTGCATGGGGGCGTAGTGTTACGGTTGTGACGGACAGATATCGACCTCGGCATGATAGACCAGCTATGATCAGATAATGAACTCTGCGAAGACAGTTAAACCAGCAGCTAGCGGCACGTCCGTGCTGGAAAAGGCGATCGCGTTCCGTGGCCGCAACGGTGCCGAGCGTCCGATCGCGCCGGAGGCGGGCATGCACTGCATCCTCAACCCATCCGACGTGGTGCAGATGTTGCAGGAGGCGGGAGAGTCCGATCCGTTCTTGCTGGCAGCTGCCATGCTGCATGACATGCTGCAGTTCGGTGCTGTCACAGAAACCGATATTGCCTCGGTGTTTGGCAGCGAAGTCGGCTGCATCGTGGCTGAAGTGACGGATAACCCTAGACTCTCACGCGGAACGCGCAAGGCTTTGCGATTAACGGTTGCGCCCTATATGTCACGCCGCGCCAAATTGCTGAAGCTTGCGCAATTGGTGGCTAGCGTGCGAAATCTCGCGACGCCCACCCCGCCTTCACCGTGGGATGAGAGGCAGCGTTCTGATTTCTTTGGTTGGGTAGAGAAGTTTGCCGCGGCGACCGGCGTACAAAACCCAACGCTGCAAGCCATCATGCTGGCTGAGCTGGAACGTGCGCGTTTGGAACTTACCGCGGTAGGCCGCTAGCAGCGTTGCGTGTAAAGACACGCAGTGGTTGATCGATTCTGCTGTTGACCAGATCGCTGAAACGTTCAACACTGCACGCCTGCATCATAATTCAACATTAAATTAATAAATATATAACCCAGCCCGGCACGCAGACCGGAGCGGGAGATGAGGTCGAAGAGGGCATGGGCGATTACACCAATATGTCGGCGTACTACGATCTGATCATGACGTCCGGCTATTACGACTACCAGAAAATCGTTGACAACATTGTTCACCATGGCGAGTTCGACAACGTACTGGAACTAGGTTGCGGCACCGGATTAATTCTGCAAGAACTCGTGACGCGTCACCCCAAGATTCCGAAAGTTACCGGCATTGATCTGACCTCGGCGATGCTCAATATTGCATCCGAGCGTTTGCAGCCCTACCCGAATGTTTCATTGCAGCGGCATAACGTGACTCAGTTTGATTTGCAAGCCACCTACGATTTGGCATTTTCGTATGGCGGTGTCTGGTACTTCGTGGTCGATGGCGAGAACGAGCCGTTCATGGTCAGTCATTTACCCGAGCATGAAGATAACTGCAGCGGCATCGAGCGCGTAGCAGGTCATGTGCATTCGGGCGGTCGCTTATTACTTGGCATACAAGGTCCGCACCATGACTATCAGCGGCCGATAAAAAACGGCTATGTCTATTCCCAAAAAATCGAACCGACTGATCATGGATTTACCAAGCACTATTACCTCACCGATCACGACGAGACACTAATGGCGCAAACCATTCGCTACCGCGTCTATCCGCTCGATGAGGCGCTGGCGCTACTGGCTGAAAACGGCTTTCAGTTTGATCGTCAGACTGGCATCGGCTCGCATTTTTTCGAGTTTCATAAAACATGACACGTTCGCTACTGTTCATCGGTATCGGCAATATGGGTAGGCCGATGGCGGTCAACCTTGCGCGCCATGGCTACGCGGTATCAGTGCACGATGCGCGGCCCGGACTTCCCGATGAGCTAGCGGCCTTGGGCGCGCAGTGGTGCGATGACCCAGTCAGTGCAGCCGCGCAGGCCGATATTGTGCTGTTGTCGCTGCCAGGGCCACCCCAGGTGAGCGAGGTCTTGCTGGGTGAGCATGGTGTATTGCAAGCCATGCGAGCGGGCAGTGTACTGATTGACACATCCACCAGTTCCGTCGACCTTGCGCGTGAAATCGCTGCTGTTGCATCAGAGCGTGGTGTGGATTATCTCGAAGCACCGGTCACCAATGCGATTGATGGCGCAGCTGCTGGTCAGCTCTCTATCTTCGTGGGTGCGAATGACGATGCGTTTGCGCGTTGGCGTGACGTACTTGATGTACTGGGCAACCGCGTGCTGCATGTTGGCCCCCATGGCAATGGCGCGACCATCAAGCTGATGACCAACCTGATGTGGTTCGTAAATGCAGCGGCGATCGGCGAGGCCTTGATGTTAGGTGCCAAAGCGGGCGTGCGTTTGGACGTGGTTCGCGAAGCACTGATGCATAGTGCAGGTAATAGCTGGGTGGTCGAGCATGATATTCCCTCGATTTTCGAAGGCCACTACGACCCCAGCTTTTCATTGGCGCTGTGCTGCAAAGATTTGTCACTGGTGAATCAGATTGCCGAGCAGCAGGGCTATACGCTAACGATGGGGCGCCATGCCCAAGCAGTGTTCGAGCGTGCGCGTCAGGTTTATGGCGACGATGCCGCCGAACTTCATGTGGTGCGCCTGCTCGAGCAGCAGGTAGGGCTTTACTTGCGCCCACCGCATGGTCAGACGGGTGGTGACGAGAAGGCTGCCTGAGATGCGTCGTCAACCCGAGTTAATGCGCGAGGCCCATCAGCATATGCCGCAAGGCGTTGCTGAGAACTACCGCTACTGGGGTGACGATAAAACTGTCTTCGTCAGTAGCGCAAAAGGTTGTCGGCTGACGGATTGCGACGGCAAGCAATATGTTGATTTCCGGCTCGGCTACGGGCCGATCATTCTCGGCTACCGAGATGAGCGAGTAGACGCCGCTGTCGTCGAGCAGATCACGCAGCGCGGTACCTTGTCCGGGTTTGCCACCGAACTCGACACAGAGGTCGTACAGCAGGTCAAGGCACTCTGCCCCAATATTCAAAAGATGCGGTTTGCGAACTCCGGCACCGAGGCGGTGATGGGTGCCGTTCGCACTGCGCGCGGCTTTACCGGGCGTGATCGTGTTGCCATCGTCGAAGGGGCTTTTCATGGCCTGTACGACGAGATGATGTGGAAGTCCGATATTGAAGCCTGGGATCCGGCTAGTGGCTTGCAGCCCGAAGTGATTCCATTCGGTGCAGGTATTCCAAGACGTGCACGTGAATTGCTCGACCTGATACAGATGAATGATGATGAGGGTTTGGAGCAGCTGTTTAAAGCGCGTGGCGAGCAACTGGCCTGCGTCATTCTCGAGCCCATCATCGGTAACGCTGGCAGTATCTCTGCCACGCCGAAATGGCTGGCGCGACTGCGTGAGCTTTGCACCCAATACGGCACCTTGCTGCTGATCGATGAAGTCAAGACCGGCTTTCGGGTCGCAGCCGGCGGCGCGCAGCAGCTGTACGGTATTTATGCCGACCTATCTACTTATGCCAAGGCGATGGGTAATGGCTACCCAGTGGCGGGATTCGGTGGCCGTGCGGATGTCATGGATAAAGTCGGTTCGCATCGAGGTGGTGTGGTTCATGGTGGCACCTACACCGCGAACCTGATTGCGCTCTCTGGCGCCCACGCAACGCTTTCTATTCTCACGCATACCAATGCGCTGGCGACGATTGATTCGGTTGGCGAAAAAATCCAAGCTGCACTCGGCCGCGTATTCACCGCCGCCGGCATCGCGCATGCCTTCGCCGGACCCGCGGCGATGTTCGGTGTCCATTTTACCGAGACCGTACCCACCAGCTACCGTGACTGGCGTAAAACCGATAGCCGGCTTTACCGCGAGTTTGCCTGGAACCTGATTGATCGCGGCATCATGCTCGAGCCAGATTCGCGCGAGCCATGGTTTATCTGCGAGGCGCACCAAGACGTTGATATAGCTTGGCTGGAAGCGATGGCAACCGATGCGCTGAAAGCTGCGCTTGTAGCTGCCTAGAAACGAATAACATCAGAACTGATCGGGCTCCAGAGCGGAGCCGGTGGAGGAGGTGGCGTATGAACCGTATGAATCGTCCGTTCACCAGATTCTCAACAACACTCTGCCTGCTCAGCGTGATCTTCCTTTCGGGCTGCGGCACCGCGCCCAAGAAAGGCCCTGATCTGATGCAGTTCCGGGCACGATCAGATTTTCAGGGTGCCGCAAATTTATTTCTCGCGCCTGATCGTAAGCCACGCTACGACCGCAATAATCTTCACATGACGCTCGAGGCGGCCAAGGCGTTTCACGACGCCGGCTACTGGCAGCTGAGTAATGAAGCCTTTGCGCATGCGCACCAGCTCATGCCCTGGAAAGAAGATACCGTCGATACTCCGCAAGAAGTACTCGCCTTACTTGCGACCACGGCGACCAGTAGTGCTTTCGGCCCCTATCAGGGAAAGGTTCACGAGGGTGGTTTTGTCGACTACTACCGTGCACTCAACCAGCTGATGCTGAAAAATGAAAATGCGCGCGTTTCCTTCAAACGCCTGCAAGAGCGGCAACGGAACTCGGTAGTACAACTTGGCGCTTTTGCGCGCGCATCCTATGGCTCGATGAGAGAGGGCCTGGCGCAGAACCAGAAAATCAATGCCGCCTCCAGTACCCAGCAAATCGAAGGTCAGCTGGGACGCGGGGTAGCGAAGGTCAGACCCGGTGTGATGATGTCGGAGATTCAAATTGCTGCTGGCGATGTGATGTCGGCGTTGTTCAGAGCCACCTCATCTGACCCGCTTGATAATGACCTGAGTCTGATTCAACCTTTGTTATCGAGCGCCGCGCAAAGCGCTGCCTCCGACGAGGGGCGAGATTTTGTTCGAAAGCTGCGTGCCAGTATCGATCAGACGAATGGCAAGCTCGAGAATAAGGTGATTGTGGTTTACGAAGACGGCAATGGCCCGGGCTTCAATGAATACCGAATTGATTTGCCGATGTATCTGGTATCAGACAAAGTACTTTACAGCGGGATTGCGTTGCCCGAATTCAGAGAGGGTAATGCGGCTTACTCGTACTTGCTCGTCGGTGAGGAGGGTGATAGGACGGCCGTGCTAACCGATATCAATCGCTTGGTGGGCCTTGAGTTTGAAAAGGCCTATCCCGGTGTTGTTTCCAAAGCGGTGATCTCGACGATTATCAAAACCGCGGCTCAGTACGCGGCTAACGCCGAGATTGACCGGCAAGTTGCCAAGCAGAAACTAGACCCTTTGGTTGCGGCATTCATGAAGATCGGGACTGCGGCAACGCAGGCGGCGTTCACTAACGCAGATACGCGAGCCTGGCGCAACCTGCCCAACACCATACAAATCGCCGTGGTCGACAGACCAGTCTCCGGGCTGTTAAAGATCGAGACAGCGAATCGGCAGCCGGTCGATACCTTAAGCCTTGATGAGCCAGGTAATTACCTTATATTGGTTAAGGGGGCGGCCAGTCAGATGGGGCTGGCGGTCAGCTTGGTAAAGTTATAAACGGAAGTGTTATTCTCAGCTGCTGCATCACCTAAGTAATGGAGCCAAATAGCATGATGAAAAAATTTGTAAAAATCGCCGTCGTCATCTTGGTGCCGGTGCTACTAATCGCCTGTGCCTCCGGCAAAGTCAGTACGACCAACCCGATGGCCAGCAAAAAGGAAATTAATACCTTTGGCCTAAGTACCGTCGATTTTGATTACGCAGCAAAGAGTGCAATCGATGAATTCATGATGTCGCCTTGGCTAGCAAAGAAAGAAGGCCGTTGGCTAGTGCAAATCGGGAATGTACGTAACGAGACAGTGCAGGAGGTCGATACCAAGCGACTTACCCAGCGCATGGTGAGCTACATGACTAAAAGCGGCAAGTTTGCGTTCTCGTCGGTGGGGGGTAGTTTGGCGGACAGTAACGTCAAAGAGTATCGGCAGCTTGAGAAATCCGATATGTACGATCAAGAGACCGGCGGCAAAGGCAAGGTGGTCAAGCCTGATCTGTCCATGATTGGTGAAATATCGCAAACTACAAATATCAGTGCAGACCGGTCCAAACAGCAGCTGGAGTATGAATTCCGCCTGCGTGTCACCGACCTCAGCTCTGGGATTATCTTGTTCGATTCACTGGTACCGATTGATAAACGTGGATCGAATAAAAACTTTGCCTGGTGAGTGTGCGCATCAGACTCCACGATAACCTGTTCATGAACGATTTTCCCCGCAATCTCGTTAGCATTGGTCTGTGTGGCTTAGCGCTTTGCGTCGGGTGCGTGCTGGCGCAAGAGCCGGGGTCTGGGCTCGCCGCCAGCAGTAATGATCCATCGGGTCGACCATCGGTTGAGGCAGAGTCAGAGGCAGAGGCAGTAGCCCGTGGCAACGAGCGTAATCGTGCATTACTCAACGAGGGTGCTGCCACGACGGCAGATTCAGAGACGGCTAATGTGCCTCGTTCCGCATCGGCTTCATCGGGTCGTGGACAAGCGAATGCGTCGTCAGCACTCACGCTACGTGGCGTTAAGCCGTCTCCTGTGCGCGATGCCGTTGCTATTGTCATCGGCATACAGTCCTACAAGTATTTACCAGCCGCACGATTTGCAAATGCCGACGCTAGAAAATTTTCAGAGTACGCACGCCATGTTCTTGGTGTGGCACCCAACCGCATACGTTTGCTGACCGATGCTGGTGCCGATACTACTGAAATTACCCGCGCATTTCGTCAATGGTTACGTCGCAATGTGAACCGTGGCACCACCGATGTCTATGTCTTTTACAGCGGGCATGGCTTGCCTTCCGATGATGGAAAAACGCTTTATCTGCTGCCCTACAACGCAGACCGCGACTTTATCGACAAAACAGGCATTAGCCAGCAAGAACTGGTGACGATGATATCGGCGACACAAGCAAAATCGGCGACGCTGTTTTTTGATAGTTGTTACAGCGGCCAGACACGCACCGGCGATGCGCTGTTACCTGATGCGCGACCACTCAGTTTGCGATCGTCGGTATCCGGCTACCCGCCCGAGTTTTCGGTGCTTAGTGCTTCAGCTACACAGCAAATTTCATGGTCCAGCCCCGAGCTCGGTCATGGCTTGTTCAGCTATTACCTGATGAAGGGGATGGAGGGCGTGGCAGACCTCGATCGCAACGGTGAAATCACTTTTGGTGAGATGCAGCGCTATCTAGTTGAAAACGTCTCGCGGCAGGCTGCACTCAGAAACCGCGAGCAGGAGCCGCAGTTGATAGGTGATGAAAACAGAACCTTGGTGAAGCGATGAAGCAACTGATTACGATCCTGGCGATGCTTTTTTTCTGTACGGGCTGTGGCACGATCGGTGGTGCTATCTCAGGGGCAGGCACCGATATCCAAAAAGCGGGCGAGTGGCTGAAAAAGAGGTAGGCTTATTCAGTGTGAGTACTCTGTCTACTCAACTACAATCGCGCTGTTCTCCAGAACGATGATTTTTTCACCGGTGCGTAAGTAGAGCTCAATGATTTCCGAGCTGCTTGATTCCAGCATTTGGGCACGGCACGCGTAATCTTTGCGCAAGATTCGTTGTGTCGTTTTGTCCTTCACTTCGAATATGCCGATGCTGTTGGCTTTGGTGCAATCGGGATTGCTACCGCTGCCGGCCGCGGGGTTGATCAGATCTGATTCTCGCCCAGCCCCGGTTCCTCCCATGCCGCCGCCAGTATCTACCTGCGCTAAGGCGTTACTCGACAAAAGCGTCAGCGCCAAGCTGAACAGGACGGTGGCAAGCTTAAGCATGGTCTGCTCGGTTTGTTGAATCGGTATCGATCTGTTCATTGAAAAAATAAACCCCAAAATTCATACGCTGCTCGCCGCGCGATTCCTCTTGCTCGAGCAGTGCTTGTGCAGCCTTATTCACGGCAAGCAATGCCTGCATGGCTTGTTTTTCTGAAATCTTTTTTAGCTGCGCGATAGCATCTTCACTCAGACCATGATAATGCACGCAGCGCTCAAGGGATTTATTTTCCGGACTGATTAAGTTGCCGATAGCAGTCGATAGATGATCATGAATATTCATGCTCAAGTAATACAAGGTCTCTTCCTGCCCCTGCTTGAGAGCCAAATTATCGGGATGAAGCTTGACTAGACCGTCTGCATCCATCGAGGCCAGGCCGCGCAGCAGCATATCTTCTAGTACGGCTTTGGGGCGTACATCCGTGCTGATGGAGCGGACCAAGTCTTCAAAGTCGAAGCCACGCGTTGTTTTTTTCTTTTTGGGTAGGGGCTTTGGGCCTTGCCGAGTGCGCAGCTTGGGGTCACCTGTCCATTTGGCGACCACTTGGGCGGTCAGGCTGGCAGCGAAATAATCGGTGTCATGAGAATCCAGCGCGCGCAGCCGTTTAACTTCTTTGCGGTGGATGCCGGTGGCGATGCTAATTCGACTATCGGTGACGGTGCCCTCTTGCGCATCGCCTAGTTGGCGCTCAGCCTCCTTGATCATGACGAATTTGATAACTTCGGACATCGTTCCAAAGCCAATACCGCGGTCGAGCAGCAATCTGGCTATGGGGTAAAGCAGATGTTCAACGGCAGGCAGGACAGGGTTCGTCAAGATGTACGCTCATTTTGTTAAACGCATTTACACTTTTATCCAGCATACACCGGAAATACCGTTGACGTGGAAAAATTTCCCACATAATATGGATTCGCCGGGAACCAATAAATAGTTAAAGCGAGCCAGCGTCATCCGCTAGGACCACTGCCCCATGAAGTCGAACCGATTAATGCTTATTCCGAACCGCCGCTATTGGCCTATTGCTTTAGTGGTGGCGGGGCTTTGCGCGTTCGGCCCGGTCGCAGCCGAGATTAGCGCTGCGCGTGCCGAGTATTTGTACGGGCCTGAAACTGCCCGCAAAGATGCTTGTGATCTGGCGATCGCAAAAGCACGGTCGCGGGCGCTGGCGAATGTGATGGGCGAGTTTGTTTCGGCAGAGGAATTGCTGAGCTGTCAGGGCACAACGGGTAAGCGCTCTGACTATGGTTGCGATATGAATCAAATTACCTGGTCACAGATTGAAGGCGAGATCAGGCGGACTCTAAAAGAAAACACCACCGTCGAGGAGCGAGGGGGCGCATCGGCGTGTATCGCAGAGGTCGAGGTTGAAGTCGTCATACCCAAAGAAAAGCCCGATCCCAATTTTCAGTTGCGCGCAGATTTTGGACAGACGGTGTTTCGTGTAGGCGATCGCTTTAATCTAGACATTGAATTATCGCAGCCTGGCTATTTCGCGGTATTCAATTGGCTGCCCCATGATAGCCATTCGGTGGTGCGAATAATCCCCAACACAGACGATCCGGTGCAATCGAACGTACAGCTACGCCAAAACAGCAGCAAGGCATTGAAAGAGTCGTATGGCTTGGTGGCTAGCTGGGCCGATAGCTATAGCGGCAGGCGCAAGTTCTATGACGAATACTTGATCGTTGTGGCTACTAAAAAGCCACAACGCTGGATGAGCCGTTACAACCTGGATGACTTCAAGGCCTTGCTGCAGCAAATACCGATTACGGAGCGGCGGCTGGTCAAGAAGGGCTACCAGTTGACTAAGTAATGAGATCACAGCTAAGCGTCGATAAACGAATCCATTGAATCAGTGAGAAACCACGCCATCCGCATCATCCTGCTTGGCAGCCTAGTGTTATCAGGCTGTGCGACGCGTTATGTCGAGCGTGACCCTGCGCGGGAAGAGCTTGCTGATAATGTCGGTGATGTCGTTGTTTCACACTCAAGCGAGGCTATTAAAAAAGATCCACCACGCTGCCTAGCGGTGCTGCCGCTGACTGCCGCGAAGCCCGCATTCGTACCAACCGATAGTGTTCGAAAAGCGATTCATTCCCATTTAGCCCCAACCGGTGTGCGCCTGATCCCAATACAAAAAGTAGATGCATTGATCGATCCTCAGCGTTCGGTCAAGGAGAACGCAGCAGCGATCAGTGCAGCCAGCGGATGCGAAGCCGTGATTACTGGCGAAGTCATTGAAAAGAGTTCGCGTTTCTGGGGCATTTACTCTGAGGTGAAAGTCGGTGCCAAGCTGCAGGTTTATCGCTTAGGAATAGATAAACCGATCTGGACGGGTAGGCATACCGCGGTCGTGCGCGATGGTGGCGTGCCACTAAATCCAGTCTCAGCAATCAGTAGCGCTATATCTGCGGGATCGAATCTACGCGAAGAGCAGGTGACTCGGACTACCCATGATCTTGCACGCCGCCTGGTTTATGCGATTCCCGGTCTGAAATTCAACGAAGAGTCTGCAACCCAGCTGGTGCAAACAGATCAACAAGCCGCCGAAAAACCAGCGATTGCGCCGCTGGCAAAGTTGAAATCCGAGATTGAAGCATTGCCCGCCAACGAGGCAGAGCAAATGCTGGTCAAGGCATTAAATGGTCCAGATTGGACGAGTTACAGAGATCGCGAGATTCTGGCTGAGCTACTGATCAGCAAAGCACCCCAAAATCCCTTGGGGTATGCAGAGATGACCAAGGTCAAACTCGCCAGTGGGCAGGGCGGACTCGCTGTTGCTTATGCAAAAAAATTGACCGAGATTTCGCCCAACGATCCTGATCATCAGTTCTTGCTGGGTCGCGCTTATCTGAAAGTAGATAAACCCGCAGAATCATTGCCGTCGCTGCTGCGAGCTGCCGGTGCCAAAATCCCCAAGCCAGTTTATTTCTCCGGACTGGGCATTGCCTATGCACAGCAGGGTAATTACCCACTCGCCGTTGCAGCCTACCAAAAGAGTCTGGAGCTTGACGCGGAAAATACATTCGCACTACTACAACTCGGTATGGCACAAGCGTTTGCAGGTGATGAGGAAGAGGCAGCAGATACGATTCGTCGGAGTATCATTATCGCCATCGCAAACAATGAAAAGGCCAGCGCTGAAAATGGCTTGAATGCGCTTTCCTCACTCGGACTAGATTCGCAGCTGAGTCAAGACGAATTACGGTTAATTCAAGAAAAGGTAAGAAAACTTTAAAGGGAGGATGTCATGCGTACTAAATTATTTTTGCTAATCGCGGCGCTCAGTACCTTGCTACTGGCAGCTTGTTCAAGTCCGAAACCAGGCACACCCGAGTTCGTTCAGAAGCAGGAAGTCGAGAAGCAGACTGCTGCAGTCAAGAATGTCGAAAAATCAATTGCCAAGGCGCCGGCATGGATTCTCAGCCCGCCGCAAGACGCGAATGCTATCTATACCACCGGCGAGGGCGTATCGCCGCGTATGCAATTGGCTATCGATATTGCCGAAGGTGTGGCGAGACGAGATCTGGCAATCAGGCTCGGCGGTGTCGTGTCGACCAAAATTAGGCTGTTTGCAGAGCAGACGGGTACGGCTGCCGATCTTGATGTGCAAGATGCGATTAGCTCTGCCACCAAAACGGTTGCAGTCGAGATGAACGTCGGTGGTTATGTGAGAGATAAAGTTGAGTTAATGTCCGAGGGCTCTAACTACAAGGCATTTGTCTTGCTCAAGCTGCCGATTGGCGAGGCGAATAAAATCGCCGCAGATCAGGTGAGGAAGAGCAAGGTACTGGATACCAAGCTTCGCGCATCTAAAGCCTTCCAAGACCTTGAGCAAGAGATTGAGGCAGCGCGTAAGCGTTGAGACCATCCATGAGCACCCTGATCAAATCCTTGCTTGTTACTGTATTGATGAGCGTTTTACTGCCGGCGAGTGCTATACAGCTGGTGACCAAAGAGGAAATGATTCGATCGCAAAAGGCACCACCGGTAGTCGAGGCGGCTGCTGCGCCTGCCGATCCGCTTGCGCCGCAGATCACGCTAGTGGACCCCGAGGCAAATGGTGCAGATAAGGTGGTGCGCAACCCCTTCAAGATGGAGGTGATATTCAAGCCGCAAGAGGGGGCTGCGCTTAATTTTAAGAGTTTTCAGGCTTTGTATGGCTCACTGAAAATGGATATCACCGAACGCTTACTGAAAGAAGCCGTACAAACACCGAATGGACTGAGGCTGGCTAATGTCACTGTCCCTTCGGGGAAACACCGAATTTTGCTTCGGATAAAAGACACTCAAAATCGTTTGGCCGAGAAAGAGATTCAATTCAGGGTTGATTGAGTATGCGTATATCCCTATGGCGGCGATCCCTATCAGCGATAGGGATTTTTTTTCTGAGTGCTTGGCTGCTCGGTGTCCGCGCCAATGATTTGCAAACGGCTAGCATCTACGTTGACGCTGGTCGATTTTCGGAAGCTGTCGGCGTGCTGAAGAACTATCCGGCACGTGATGAGGACGAGTCCAAGATCAATCTCTTGACCGGGAAAATCTATCTCGCCATCGACAAGCCAGCCAAGGCCTTGGAATTTTTCGAGCTCGCTGATGCGCTTACGCTCGACAATATCGACGCCCAGCTGGGTATCGCACTATGTGAGCTCAAGCTTGGCAAATTTGCGGTTGCAAAGCGCTTCGCTGAATCCATCAGCCGGATTGACAAGGAGGCTGGCGAGCCGCTTTATATTCATGCACTCATCATGGCCCGTAGCGGCAAGATGGAAGAAGCCATCCGTAGTATTGAACAAGCGAGTAACAAGCACGCTGATTCTGAGGTCATCGCACTTGCGGCCGCTCGGTTTTATGCATTAACAGGCGATGTTGAAACGGCGAAGCGACGCCTGTCTGCTTTTATGACTCGCAAACCCAGAGCTGCTAGCGCGCTCGATCTGTTGGGCGAGTTGCATCAGAAAACAGGCGATTTGTCGGCGGCCAGAGCCGCAAGAAGTAAAGCACTGAGCCTCTATAACGAGCAGGGCGATACCTATCGCGTCGCCGTCATGAAGGCCTGGCTGGACGCCAATCCGGTAGCGCCTCAGCCGCAAAAGCCGCCTGTAGAAGAAAAGCTGGCGCCTGATAATAAGTCACCACAAAAGAAGTCGGCAGAAAAAAAGTCAACCGAGTCGATTACTGAGAAAAAATCTGAGCCCAGTAAAACAAAGCCAGCTGTCCCGGTCGTCAAACCTGTGATGCCCGATGTCGAGTCGAACATTGCAGTTCAGCGCTTTCCATTTCCCTCGGGTGTGACCATCATCGGCGGTAGCGGATTTATTGTCGATGCTGGTCGTAAAGTCGTCACTAACCGTCATGTGGTTGAGGGCGGTAAAGAATTTGCTATCCGCACCGGGCTGGGCGAAGTCATCAAAGCGCGACTGATATTTACATCGAGTACCGATGACATCGCCGTGCTGGAACTCGCTAAGCCTTTGCCTGCTGATCGTGCGATACCGAGTTCAAGCTTCGTTAAGCCGCAAGTGGGTAGAAATGTCGTGGTGATGGGATATCCGCTTTGGTATCTGCTGGGTGAAGGATCGCCGTCACTCACCAATGGCGTGGTATCAAAACGTACCGGCCTGAGAGACGATGCGGGTACGTTTCAGATCACGGCCAAGGTGAACAAGGGTAATTCCGGCGGCCCGGTCTTTGATATGCGAGGTAATGTCGTGGGTATCACCGTTGGCAAACTCGATATCAAGAAAATCGGCGACGATCAGGGCTTCCTTCCGGAAGACGTGAACTTCGCTATTCATATTGATCGTTTGCCGAAGCTATTGAATATCAGCGCCACTAATGAAGAGCAGCGTAACGAATTAAGCGCTGAGGAACTGTATCAATCGATGGTGGGTAAGGTGGTGATGGTGGCAACCTACAAGTAGTTGTTACCACCAGCTCTCAGAGATAAGGGTTTAATTCTGCATCTTATCCAGCAAGCCTTGTTTGTGGATAAAGGCAACGATTTCTTCCACGCCTTCGCCTTGCCTTAGATTGGTAAATATAAATGGCCGATCGCCGCGCTGTTTTTTGCATCAGCGTTACCAAACGGCGCAGGTGCATGGATGAGATTACTCGCCGATGATGCTATCGGCCTGCGGCAGGCGATGCATGCTACCTGGGTATCGATGCGCATTGAACTCACCGGGCTAACCCCAGCGAGTAAACGGAAATAATCCCACCTGCAGTGCTGGCAAATAATCTAGCTATTACTGCTACCAGCGCTACCTGAAATTCTTTTAATCGCGGAGATTGTGTATCCAGCGCCGATATAGATGATCGGCTACAACCCGCATCGCCGGCAAATACTCTGGCGTTGCCTTAGTGATTTGCTGCGTTGTCATGACATGCGGATGCACATCTTGCTTGCTTCTGGCCGCACTGACCTCAGGTTCGCCTTCGTCGCACCAGTGCGAGATAGTCGTTTCATCCATCTCGATGTGAAACTGCATCCCGATATGCGGACCGAACGCGTATGCCTGATTTGTGCACGCCTCGCTGCGTGCCAGCCACTGGGCACCGGGTGGTAAAGTAAAAGTCTCACCGTGCCAGTGGAAGCCAACCCATCCATCGTCGGTACCCAGCCACTCCCTACCAAGGGTACGGTCGGTTACGTCGATGCGATGCCATCCGATCTCTTTGCCGTTTGGGTTGCGAGTTACCTCACCGCCGAGCGCTTTACTAATGAGTTGACCGCCCAAGCAATGACCAAGGAGCGGGATATCGCGCGCAATCGCATCACGAATAAGTGCAAGTGACGCGGGTATCCAGGGCAGGGGATCATTCACACTCATGGGCCCGCCCATGAACGCAATACCTGCAAACTGATCGGCATGCTCCGGAACAGGCTCTCCGAGATCAATGCGAATTTCTCGATAAGCTAAGCCAAGCTGCTGTAGAAAAGTGGCGAGGTAAGCGGGACCATCAGCGGTCGAGTGACGAAAAATGGCGATTGGTTTTGCGACGTTTTTCATGAATTAATACATCCTTCGAAAAACATGGTGCGGCATGACGCCCGCCAGGTCTTGTACGGGGCTTAGGCTTGTTTCCAGCGCGCGTAGCGATAGCGTGCCCACAAGTAGGCATCCATCACCATGATCGCGTAGATAAAGAAACCGCCGGCGTGTCTGCCGATGAAGGAGTGCGCCGGTGTGGTGAGGTGGTAAGTGACAACGCCCAGACTCAGCGTAAAAAAAATCATGATCCAGGCGCGCACTAGCATCCCGTTCAGCACCTGACCCATACCCGGTAGCAGGATAGCGACGACCAGTACCACTAGCGGGTGCAAGGGACGCGAGAACATCTACGCGGTCTCCCCGACATCCGCCCGTACCGCTGCGGCGACCCCCAGCAAGGTATCAAGCCAGTAAGCCAGCCACTCACTTGGAATTCGCTCGACTTCAGTGAGCATCGCGCGCAGCACCAGATAGTGACCGCGCTCAACGCCACACACGCGTACTACCAATCGAACGCCACGGGGTGTGACCACGATTTCTTTGAGGTCAGGACTGGCGATCGCATCACCAAGTGCTGTGTGGATCGCCGAGAGTGGTGCCTGCCAGCCAGCAGGGCTAACCCGCGCCATGTGGTGAGACGGCCATTCATCACCAAGGTGAATACGCTGCGCGAGCTGCTCTATCTGCGAAAAGAATTCGATATTTGCCGGTCTGAACAGCACATCCACACTACCGCCCAGCGCCATGGGAGAATCGACAGTCAGAACCAGCCAAAGCGATGGCACTTTGCGGTAGCCCACGTGGTCCAGCAGCGGTTGCAGCAGCACTTTCGCGTTGCCGTACTTGCCTTGAAGTAGTGGATAGTCGCTACCCGGATCAATCTGACCGGACTGCTCCAACAATGCGCGACAGTCATCGAAAATCGCTGCCCGCCGTGCGGCAAAGCCACGCTGCGCATGCCGCTGCCACAGCAAGCAAGCGATCATAAAAAAGACACCGGCGGCGATGCCGCCGCCGGTGAGTTCTCCGCCCAAGCCGATCTCCTTAGTAGCCTTTGGGTCGCGGCCACGGCATGGTGAACTGGTCACCACGTCGCACGAACTGATAGCGCCGCACCACGAACCAAATCGAGATCAGGATGTAGAACGCCATGATCGACAGTAGCGATGCGCCATAGCCGAGGTAGGTCGCGAAATACGTCGCCCCGCACAACAGCCCAAGCAGAATGCAGGGGATGGGGTGGAACGGATGGACATAACCGCGGTTGATCGTACCCAGCGGCCACATACGACGGAAGCGGACCACGTTGAACGACATGAAGGTATAGCCCAGCAGGCCGGACAAGATCGAGAAGGTGATCACCTGGTCGAGTAATCCGGTAAAGGCAAACGACACCGCAATCGGGATCAGGAACAGGATGGCTCGGTAGGGTGTGCGATAGCGTGGATGCACCGCGCCGAACCACTGAGGCATGTAACGATCACGCGACATTGAGAACCAGGCCCGCGACGCGTCATTGATACAGCCATTCGCTGACGCCACCGCTGCGAAGATGGTACCGACGAACAGAATCACCTCCAGCTCGAGAATGCCGGTCAGGCGAGCCGCGTCATACATCGGCGTGATCGCTTGTCCGAGGTACTCCCATGGCATCAGTCCTGCGCAGATATACCAGGTGAGGGTAGCAGCAATCAGCAAGGTGATCATGCCGCCCATGGTGCCGAGTGGTATCGAGCGACCGGGTGAGCGCACTTCTTCGGCAGCCTGACAGGTCCCTTCAATGCCGAGGTAGTACCACATCCCGAATTGCAACGCCGCCAGCACCCCAATCCAGCCATAGGGGAGATCGGTTAGCAGCTCGCGATGACGCAAGATCGAGCCACCGGTACCAACACCCTCGACCGCGAAGAAAAGCACAATGATCGCGATAAAGGCAAATGCGGTGATCACGAAATTCACGGTAAGTGTCATGAACACGCCGCGATAGTTGAGCCAAGCCAGCACGGCAATGGTGAGCACCACGAAAGGCTTGGTATCAACCTCGGCCCCATACTGCAGCGCGATGGTCTTGATCAGATCACCCACCACAATCGCGTCGGATGCCTCTAGCATGGTGTAGGCCATCACCAGATACAGCCCCACATTGAAGGCCATCAGCGGTCCGACAATATGCTTGGCTTGGGTGTACTGTCCGCCGGCTGCTGCCACGGTGGAGGTAACCTCCGAATCGATCATCGCGACGCAGGTGTAGAGCAGGCCGATGATCCAGCAGGCAATCAGCGAGCCATAGGCACCGCCTTTACCGACGGAGAAGTTCCATCCCATGTACTCGCCCACCAGCACGATCCCGACGCCGAGCGCCCACACGTGGATTGGACCGAGTACCTTCAGTAGCGAATTTTTTTGCGGCGCCGAGGCCGCGATACTTTGCGCTGTCATGCTCGTCTCCTTATTCTTCTTCGCCTTCGCGCGAGCTTGTCAGGAAGTCTTCACCGTATTGCGAGCTAGTAAAGCGCGCATCAGCCAGCATCCATCCAAACAGCACGATTGAGATGATCCACGCTGCATACTCTAAAGCTGTCCAGAAATTCATCTCAACCTCCTTCTGATTCGTCAAAGCGCTCGCGAATCACCTCGCGATATTCTTTTTCGGAGACACGCAGCATGAACACAAAGTAGCCGACGATCACCGCAATGGTGAGCAGCAGGCTGATCGGTTCGATGGTGTAGTCAAAGCGATTGGTGATCATTGGCGCCGCAGCTTCAACGTTTACCCCTAACTTCTCCCACTGCTCGACCATGGCCGGGGTTTGATTCAGCGATTCCCAAGTCGGTGCCGCTTTGTCGTCGGCCTTGGGTGGTTCGGCAGTCGCTTTGAACAGCAGCGGAGCCAGCAGACTGGCATACACCAGTACTAGCACCACCAAGCTGTCGAACATTTGGCCGGCACCACTTTGCACTGGCGGTTCATAGGGCTTATTCATCATGGCGCTCCCGGATCAGTGTCGACATGCGCCGGGCGCAGCGCTAGCTCGCGCAGGCGTTGGCGGTTCAGGTCGAGGTTGCGAAGGTCTTGACCGTAGATGTGATCACGGTCTTCTCGGTAATGCGCCAGCATCGCGAATACCGAGCTGGTGTTGAACACCAGCAGCAATACGCCGGCAATCAGCAGCACCACGCCAATCGGTGAGCTAAGAAACCCATGCGGTACCGCGATATAGGTATAAATAAGACTGGCCCACAGCACGGCGAGTATGAGCAGTGCGCTCCACCGGTCGCGGGAGTACATGGCCTCGGCCCGCTGCTGCATCTCGGGGTCGAGTGACGATTGATTACGTTGATTCATCTGCTTCTCCTCCAGATGGTTCTTAGGTTTTTTCAGGCATGCATGGAACGCGGCCAGCCTTCTACGAGGCATTTGCCGATGACGCTGCCAACCTCCTTTCGTGGACTGTGATCAGTCCGGTAAATGTTTATCTAGGGAAATAATAGACCAGCCGACGCGCGTTGGGAAACGATTTATCGGCCCGGTACCCAGTTGGTTCCAGCCAGCGGTATGCCCGCCATCGCAGCCGCCTCAAGGGTGAGCGCGACCAGGTCTTCACGCTCGAGGTGGTGCACGTTCTGCTTACCGCAGGCCCGCGCGATCGTGGTCAGCTCCATGTTCAGTGTCTTCAGGTAATTTCGCACGCGCTTGGCGCCGACCGCGGGCTCCAGTCGCTGCTCTAGTTCGGCGTCTTGCGTGGTCACACCCACCGGGCATTTTCCAGTATGGCAATGATGACAGTAGCCGGGCGCGGTACCAATTGCGTCATAGGCATCCAGCGCCGAGTGGTGCTGACCGCCGCGCACATAGGTTTCCGAGTTACAGCCGAGCGCAAACAGCACACCCTGACCAATCGCAACCGCATCAGCACCCATGGCCAGCGCCTTGGCAACATCAGCGCCGGTACGGATGCCACCGGAAACGATCAGTTGCACCGTGCCTTTCATGTTCAGATCTTCCAGCGCCTCGACCGCTTGCCGCACTGCTGCCAGCGTCGGGATGCCAACGTGCTCGATGAAGCAGGTTTGGGTAGCAGCGGTGCCGCCTTGCATACCATCCACCACCACCACATCAGCGCCTGAATGTACTGCCAGCTTCACGTCATGGAAGGTACGGGTAGCGCCGACCTTCACATACACTGGTTTTTCCCAGTCGGTCATTTCGCGCAACTCAAGAATCTTGATCGCGAGATCATCAGGGCCGGTCCAGTCGGGGTGACGGCACGCTGAGCGTTGATCGACGCCTTGCGGCAGGGTGCGCATGCTCGCAACGCGAGGATTTACTTTCTGCCCGAGTAGCATGCCGCCACCGCCAGGTTTAGCGCCTTGGCCGATCACGACTTCAATCGCATCTGCCTTGCGCAAATCATCCGGGTTGAAGCCGTAGCGTGAGGGCAGGCACTGGTACACCAGCGTTTTGGATGAACCACGCTCTTCTTGCGTCATGCCACCGTCACCGGTCGTGGTGCTGGTACCCATCTCGGTCGCGGCGCGACCCAGCGCTTCTTTCACATTTGCTGATAATGCGCCGAAGCTCATGCCAGCGATAGTGATGGGAATATCAAGCTCGACGGGTTTCTTCGCAAAGCGAGTACCAAGGATGGTTTTGGTAGAACATTTTTCGCGATAGCCTTCCAGTGGATAGCGCGACAGCGAACCCGCTAAGAACAGCAGATCATCAAAATGCGGCACGCGGCGCTTGGCGCCGAGACCACGGATTTCATACAAGCCATGCGCTGCAGCGTTTTGGATGTAGTCGATCACGCTACGGTCGAAGCCAGCCGATTCCTCGGTTGAGCGACGCTTGAATTGAACGGGTTTCATATCCATGATGTTCTTCCTGCCGGCGTGCGGCTTAATATTCCTGATTGGCGTCGGCGTTCCAGTGATACAGACTGCGCGCAGAGGCGACTCGCTTGAACGAAGCAGGGTCATGAGTTAAACCCGCCTGTTGCAATAAGTCGGCGACCACGGCGCGGTCATCGTCGGTCATAGGCTCGAACTGTGCATCAGCGCCGAGTGACTTCACTTCGCCACGAATGTAGATCACGGCCTCGTACAGCGAGTCGCCGAGCGCGTCGCCGGCATTACCGCAGATCACCATGCGACCGGCTTGCGCCATGAAGCCAGAGAAGCTGCCGACAGAACCACCGACTACGATGTCGCCGCCTTTGAGCGAGATCCCACAGCGCAGACCTGCGTCACCATCAATCACCAGCAGACCGCCATGCGAAGTAGCACCGGCACCATTCGAGGCAAAGCCTTTGACATGCACAAGACCGCTCATCATGTTTTCAGCGACGCCCGTACCGGCGCTACCGTTCACGATGACAGTCGCTTTCTTATTCATGCCAGCGGCGTAATAGCCAGCGTGGCCATGAATCTCAACCGTAACAGGCTGATCCAGCCCGACCGCAATGCTGTGCGCGCCATCGGGATTGTGCACCTCGATATGACGTTGATCATCCGCCTGCAACTGTTTGTGCAGAAATTGATTTACCTCGCGCAGCGGTGTGCTGGCGAGGTCGAAGCTCACGCGTTCCATACGTACATCTCCTCCGGCGCTGGCTCGAATACTTTGGCGTTTTTCACATCTGGCAGATGCGCCAACGAGCGGAATTCACTAGCAATAGCGACATAGTCATCGGTCTCAGCGACCACTGCCGGCTTGCAGGCGAATGGGTCACGAATCAGTGCCAGCTTATCGGGTGTGCCCATCAAGAAAGTAAAGAAACCATCCAATTCTTCGAAGCCGGCGTGCAGCGCGGTCTCAAGGTCATCACCCTCGCGTAAGCGCCACTCGAGAAAGCGGCACGCTGCTTCGGTGTCGTTGTCAGTATCGAAGTGGATGCCGTGCGGCTCTAGCTTGCGACGCAATCCATACGGGTTCGACAGCGAGCCGTTGTGTACCAAGCAGAAGTCTTCACCCGCAGTGAAGGGGTGCGCACGATCTGGCGTCACTGCCGACTCGGTCGCCATACGGGTATGGCCGACTAAATGCGAACCGGTGAGTGAAGCGAAGTCGTAGCGGCTCGCCACCATCGAAGGTGTGCCGATATCCTTGTACAGATCAATGGTCTGACCCGTCGAGAGAATATGCAGCAGCGGGTAATGCTCGTGCAGCCATTTCTTGACGATATCGGGCGATACCTCGAAAGTCAGCACAGCATGGTTATGCTTGATATCGATTTTCGATGGCACACCGAGATGCTCTTTCAATCCGTGCGTCAAGCCATGCCAATCGAAGTCGGCACCGGCCTCGGTCATACCCGAATACAAACTGAGCTTGCGCGCCGTGCCTTTCAGCGGATCGGCAAATACGGCCAAGCCGGCAGAGTCTGGGCCGCGATCGGTCATACCGATCAGCATAGGCACCATCAATTTGCGGAGTGGTTCTCTGAGTGCTGGTTTCTTCACCAGCAGTCCCACGATTCCACACATGATGTTTTCTCCTTGGTCCAGTTCAGAAGAACTGGAGGTACTGATCCACTTCCCAGTCCGACACATGACGCATGTACTCCACCCATTCCATGCGTTTTAGCTCAAGGAAGTCATTTGCCAGCGGTCCGAGCGCGCCCTTGATGACTTCGTCCTTCTCGAGAGCATCGAGCGCTTCGTTCAAGTTCTGTGGCAGCAGTCGTATGCCTTGCTTACGTAGTTGTGCCGGGCTCATCTCGTACAGGCTGTCGACCACCGGCTCACCTGGATCCAGTTTGCGTTCGATACCATCCAGACCCGCCGCGATCACAGCAGCGGTGGCGAGATACGGGTTGGCAGAACCATCCGGCAGACGCAATTCAAGACGACCACCTGGCCCACGGATCATGCCGGAGCGGTTGTTGTTGCCGTAGCAGATATAGGCCGGCGCCCAAGTAGCACCCGTCAGTGAGCGACCCACGACCAAACGCTTGTAGCTGTTTACCGTCGGGCAGCACACCGCTGCCAGTGCCGAGGCATGCGCCAGCAAACCACCCGCAAAGTGATAGGCGAGGGTAGACAAGTCGAGCCCACGCTTGTCGGATTTATCTTCAAACAGGTTTTTCTTACCGTTGCCAATGCTCATGTGCATGTGCAAGCCATTACCCGGACGATTACTGAAGGGCTTGGGCATGAACGAGCAGATCAACCCCATCTCGGCCGCGATCTCAGCTGCGCCCATTTTGAAGAAGGTGTAATGATCGCAAGAGGTTAGTGCATCGGTGTAGGTGTAGTTGATCTCGAACTGGCCATTGGCATCTTCATGATCGATCTGATAAACATCGATACCCACTGCGCGCAGTGACTCTGCCAGTCGCTCCAGAAACGCGCGTGAGCGCGACAAGCCTTTGTAGTCGTAGCAGGGCTTGGCTAATGTGTCGGAGGCTTCACTCGGTACCAGGCGACCTTCGACTTTTCTCAGAAGCGAAAACTCGGGTTCCATCCCGGTGTAAAAAATCCATCCCTTGGCTTCCATGCGCTCCAGCTGCGACTTCAGTACAACGCGCGAGCAATGAGGCCAGGGTTCGCCATGCACATGACCATCCGAGGCCATGCGTGCATAGCCCGGCTGCCACGGCACCACACTCAGCGTACTCGGGTCACCCACCGCCATGAAGTCGCCATCCGCGTTGGGTTTCATGCCCATACCCGCTAACGCGAAACCGGCGAAACCAGCGCCATCAGTGATCACGGTGTCATAGTGCTCCACCGGCACCGACTTCGCCTTAGCGGCGCCATGCACATCGACGAACTGCGCCAATATATATTTGACGCCGTGTTCTTTTAGATATTTCTTCGCCTCTGTTGGTTTCATCATCTCCCCTTTCGTGTGGCCCTTGTACGTGGACCTCTTTATTGCTGGTTGCTCAGAGCCCGACTCGTGACAACGCATCAAATCCGATCGGACCACCTCCCATGTCATGCGCGATTTCGCACAGCGTTTCCCACATATAGCTAGCGTAGGTGCCGTCCAGCCAAACTTGGTAGGCAATACCTGCCGGTGTCTGCAGCGCAGCGACGGTGGCGCCAACGCCCACCACCGAGGTGAGTACGAGCGCACCATCATTCGGGTCGAGTGTCGCCATATCGACCGAGCAGGTTTGGCGGAACAGATCGACCGCCTTCGGGCCCATGACGAGCAGCGCAGCATCGTAGTGCGGTACCGGATAGACATCGGGCGCATTCGGTAGCGCCAACACGCGCGACACCGCATCATTCGACTGATCTGCTTCGATCAGGTATTCGGTTAGGCCGAGGCGTGCGATAAATGCACCTTCGCTACGACACCAGCGGTTTGGCTGAGTCGGTGTGCTGATGCCCGCTGCATTCAGTGCGGCAGCAGCACCAGGGCCTTTCACGCCAGTACGTGGGCGATGGCTGAGGTCACCCAGTGCAACGGCATTCAGTGCATTCGCTTGTTCATTGGAGAACGCAGCGACCACACGCATATGTTCTATCTCGGTCCAGCGCGCGGCGTGTGCAGACTGCACATCGGCGAGGGGGCTGACGCGGGCCGGGGTGCTCATGCGGTCTCCTTCTGGCGCAGGTTCTCGGGATCAAAGAACGGTGTTGCGCAGACCTCGGCGCTGACCATGCTGCGATCGCTGAGCCGAATCTGAAAGCGAGTACCAACCTCACACATCTCTGGCGGCAAGAATGCCAGACCAATGTGATGGCCGAGGTTCGGGCTCCAGTAGCAGCTGGTGACACGACCAACGATCTCGCCGTTTTGAATAATCAGATGACACTCGCTCGGCACTGCACCGGTATGCGTTGCCGGCAGTTGAAAGCCTGCCAGCTTGCGCTTGAGCGGCAGCTCGCGCACGATTTTCAGTGAGCGCTGACCGATGAAGAAGGGCTTATCCATCTTCACTGCCCACTCCATCGAGACTTCAAACGGATGTGTCAGACCATCGGTATCCTGACTGACGATCAGGTGACCTTTTTCCAGTCGCAGCAAACGCTGTGCCTCAACCCCAAACGGGCCAATGCCGTATGGCTTGCCGGCTTCCATCAGTACATCCCACAGGGTTGCACCGTACTCGGCGGGTACATGAATCTCATAGCCCCACTCACCTACGAAGCCCACTCGCATGATGCGCGCAGGTATACCTGCGATGCTTCCTTGGCGTACCGCGAGGTAAGGGAAAGCCGCTGACGACAGATCAACATCACACAACGGGCCGAGTACCGCACGTGAATCCGGCCCGGCCAGATTGACTGAAGCATAGGATCCGGTGAGATTGATGATGCCGCATTGCAGACCCCACTCCGCATTCAGGCGCGACATTTCGCGGTACACATTGGCGGCACCCGAGGTGGTGGTGGTGAAGTAGTAAACATTTTGTTCGATATGCGCGATGACGCCTTCGTCAGTCACAACGCCCGATTCATCGCACATGATCGCGTAGCGAGTACCACCAACCTTGAGCAGATCGATGCGCGCGGTATATACACGGTTCAAGAACTCGGCAGCTTCCGGCCCACGCACCTCGATTTTTCCGAGCGTACCCACATCAATCAGCGCGACCTTACTGCGCACACGACGCACTTCATCATGAATGCAGTCAGTGCGTGATTTACCCTGTTGCGCGTAATACTCCGGTCGTTCCCACACGCCAGCCGGCATGAACACCGCACCCCAGCCTGCGTGACGGCCATGCAATGGGCTATGTCTTTGTGGATGAAAACCGCGACCAGCCAGATGCGACATCGGCACTGGATGGAAAAACGGTCGCGCGGTGGTGGTACCCACTTGCTCAGGTGACTTGCCAAGCAGGCGCGCAAGAATGCGCAGCGCAGTCATGTTCGAATGCTTGCCCTGACTCGGGCCCATGCCAACGGTCGAGTAGCGTTTCAGCAGCTCGATATTGTCGTAACCTTCCTGCACCGCATTCGCAAAATCCTTCAGCTGCAAATCTTCATCGAAGTCGACGAAATTTTTCGCTTGTGCATGCTCGACCACAGGCCACGGATAACTTGGCACGCTGTCGTCAGTCGGTACCGATGGTATGGTCAGCGGTACGCCCAGAGCGAATGCGGCGGCTGAAGTACCTGCGCGTGCGCCATCGGCGATTCGCGCGTCAAAACCATAAACACCATTCACGCGTCCGCAGGCATACACGCCTTCTGGCAAATTAGCGGGTACGAATTGCTGTGTGCGTTCGTCGAAGCGCATCTTCGCGCCACTCTGATAAAGCAAGTTGGCGGCGGGTGCCCAGCCGGTACTCATCGCCACGCCATCGCAATCAAAGCGAAGCGCAGTCGCAGTATCGGCGACCCCGTTGCGCAAACGGCATATCGTTACCGCGCCAAGTTCACCGTGACTATCCGCGTGTGCTTCATACACGCCGCTACCCAGCAGACACTCAACGCCGCGCTCGCGCACTGCATTGACCGTAGCCGAGGCAGGTACGTTGTCACGCAAGTCGGCAATCGCAAGCACTTGTACGCCAGCTGCCAACAGATCCAGCGCCAGCCGGTAGCCATCTTCATTCGCTGCAGTGATCACCACACGTCGCGCTGGCTGCACCGCGTAGCGGTAAATCAGGCGCTGCATTGCCGAGCCAAGCATTACACCCGGCAAGTCATTGTTACGGAACACGGTTGGCTGCTCGTAGGCACCGCCGGCGACGATAGTGGCTTTGGCGCGCAGCTTCACCATCTTGTCGGCATCGGTTAGTGGTATCCACTGATCGGCATACCAGCCCGATGCGGTGGTCGACTCGAGAATTCGAATCTGCGCATGCTGACGCGCCTTTTGTAGCAATGTATGGGTCTGATCGCGCCGTGTGTTGTCAGCGCCAAGTTGGTACATGCCCGATCCACCAGCGTGTGCATTTTCATCCACCAGCACTACGCTAGCGCCGGCGTCAGCAGCGGCTAGTGCCGCACTCAGACCAGAGGGTCCGGCACCAATGACGAGTACATCGCAGAAGTCATAGCGCTTCGCAGTTCTGATGTGCGGCGTATTCAGATCCAGGCGACCGAGGCCGGTGATGTTGCGGAACATGCGCTCCCACAGCGGGAACAAGCGCTTGTTGTGAAACGCCTTGTAGTAAAAGCCAACCGGTAAAAAGGCTGAAAGCTTATCGAGGAAGCGTACGCGATCACCCTGTACGCCACCCCAAGTATTTACCGCAGACAGATCCATACCTGCGCGCACCGGTATGACATCGCCGCGTACATTCAGGCGCTGTCCGTCCTGCACCATGACGTTCACATCATGATTCGCCATCGACAGAATGCCGCGCGGCCGGTGGTACTTGAAGCTGCGGCCGAGTGTGCGGGTACCCGCAGCCCATAGCGCGCTGCTGATAGCATCACCCTCGAAGGCAACATATTCACGACCCTCGAAGCGGATTTTTAGAGTGTGCGAGCGGTTGATCCACTCGTCTGGCATGACGGGTAGGCGGCTCATGGCTCGGCTCCCGGTAACCAGGTTCGCAACACGCGGTCGGCGGCAGTATCCCGCTCGGCGATAAACCAGGTATTCGATGGGGTGTGGCACCACCACTCGCGCTTTATGCCGGGCGCGCCATTGAGATTGAACACGTAGTCAGCCCATTCATCATCAGTGCAGGTATTTTGGTCGGGGCTGACGCGCACCTCGCCCCAATAAATAAACTCGGCGATCGCGCGCGGACCGTTGACAGGGCAGGGCATTAGTTTCATATCAGTGCCCCACGCTCGCTGCGCCTTTTTCGCCGGTCAGCGAATAATTGCGGAAGCGATCTAAAGAAAATCCGGTGATCAATTCATGCGGCTTATCGTTGGCAACCGTCCACGCCATGGTTTTGCCGCACACTGGGGTAGCTTTGAAGCCCCAAGT
>JAIXQK010000087.1 GCA_027485795.1 Oxalobacteraceae bacterium | reverse complement strand
TTGGAGACCTGGCCGAGTGGTCGAAGGCACTTCCCTGCTAAGGAAGCATATGGGCTTAAACCTGTATCGAGGGTTCGAATCCCTCGGTCTCCGCCAGTTATATGAAAAACGCCCGCTGAGTCAGTGGGCGTTTTTCTTTGAGAAGGAGACAGCGATGTCCCTGCGGACATCGCGCGAGGGATTCGAAGGGTTTGGCTTGCAAGCCAAACCGCGGCCTGCGGAATGTAGGCGAATCCCTCGGTCTCCGCCAGTTATATGAAAAACGCCCGCTGAATTTAGCGGGCGTTTTTTATCGATTTGGATCTGCTCTTCCAGATTTCATCGGGCAAGCAAATAGGCACATAGGTCGATCACCGCATCTCAATCGTTAAGAATTCTTCCGGCTGCTGGACTAGATACCACCCGCATATTTCTGGACAAGCTTTGTTAATACCCTGATACTTTCGTGATCAGTTAAGTAGAACGTTAGACACGGATCATATGGCCACAATGCATTTACTTCGCTCTTTGGCGCTCGGGTTGTTCGGACTGCTTCCACTCGGTGGCACGGCCCAATCGGAGATATCAACCATCATCGGCACTGCGAGAGATTCAGCAGATATGAATAGGTTGATTAATGTCTCCGTTTCGCTGTCCAGGCTTGGCGATGGCGATTCAGATGAGAAAGTAATGAATATGCAAGCGTTTCCCAGCTGGATTAGAACGGGTTGGGTGTCTTGTGTGGTCCGAGGCAGTAATCGATCCGGGCGACGCAGCGGTGAACTGCGCTGTACGAGGAATGATCAGTTTGTGGCCTCTGCAGCTTGTTCGAGATCTGTACCTAGAAGCTCAATGACGATTTCAGATCCTGACAATCTCTATCGTTTTTACCTCTCAATTCAATGCCAATAGCAAGTAGAGCCATGCCCCAAATCTTCTACCTCACTCATGTAAGTATCGAATCCGGCGCACTCAGTCACCTTCCTTCAGAGTGTGAGCGTGTGGGCATTCGCCGGCCACTGATCGTCACCGATGTGGGTATTCGAGCGGCTGGTTTGCTCGATAAGTTGATGGATGTACTGGGCAGCGCTAGCCTGGAGTCGACCACAGTCTATGACGCCACACCGGCCAATCCGATCGAGGCAGCCGTGCGTGAGGCCGCTGCACTCGTCAAGCAGCATCGGTGTGACGGCCTGATTGCTTTTGGCGGCGGGTCGTCAATGGACTGTGCCAAGGGTGTCGCGATTGTTGCTACCCATGAAGGCCCGATGACACACTACGCCACCATCGAAGGTGGATCGCCCCGTATCAGCGAGCGTGTATTGCCACTGATCGCAATTCCTACGACGGCGGGCACGGGCAGTGAAGTGGCACGTGGTGCGATTGTGATTGTCGATGATGGCCGTAAGCTCGGTTTTCATTCGTGGAATTTGGTGCCGAAGGCAGCGATTCTCGACCCGGATCTCACGCTAGGTTTGCCGCCACTCCTGACAGCCGCAACCGGTATGGATGCGATTGCGCATTGTATGGAAACCTTCATGGCACCCACGTTCAACCCGCCGGCTGATGGGATTGGCTTGGATGGTTTGGCCCGTGCATGGTCGTATATTGAAATAGCAACGCGCGACGGTAGCAACCGTGAAGCGCGTTTGCAAATGATGAGTGCTTCCATGCAAGGAGCCATGGCATTTCAAAAAGGCCTCGGCTGCGTGCATTCGCTCAGTCACGCCACCGGTGCAGTCGATCACACACTGCATCACGGCACACTGAATGCGATTTATTTGCCAGCGGTGGTTCGGTTCAATGCACAAGCTGAATCCATCGTACGTGAGCGCCGAATGGAGCGAATGGCACAGGCCATGGGTTTGCCCGCACAAGTAGATGCGGTCGCTGCTGCCGAGGCTATTGCGCAGGCGATTACTCAGCGCAATCAGCAGCTCGGCCTGCCGTCAGGCTTGGCGGCACTTGGGCTAACCCACGATCATTTCGATCACATCATTCATGGCGCGCTAGCGGATCACTCGCACAAAACTAACCCACGAATTGCCAGCCCCGACGATTACCGTCACATGTTGCAGGGCTCGATGGCTTTGTTCTGAAAAGCCTTTTGCGGAATCGGGAAAAAGGGAGATTCGTCTTTCCGAGTGACCAGCTGTCGGGGTAGGATTCGTCATCAGGATCGATACTGATAATTATCGATTCATTAATATTACCCAGCCCATGGGGGAGACGATGAACGACCACGCCGAGCTGTCTGCCATACAGCTAAACCAGCATCTCTTGAGTAATGGTGAATCTAGGCCATTACCGACTATTCCCGTATTTGCCACGCTCGAAGAAGAGCGACTGCACCGCAAGCAGCGACTTGCAGGTGCCTTTCGGTTGTTCTCGCGGTTTGGTTTCGATGAGGGCGTGGCTGGACATATTACGGCGCGCGACCCCGAGTTCACGGATACCTTTTGGGTGAACCCGTTCGGTGTTCATTTCAGTCAGATTAAAGTCTCCAATTTGATCCGCGTCGATCACCACGGAAGTGTGGTGGAGGGCGACTACCCAGTGAATTGCGCAGCGTTTGCGATTCATTCTGCGGTACACACAATGCGGCCTGATGTAAATGCCGCTGCGCATACCCATTCGCCCTATGGCCGCGCATGGTCGACCTTGGGTCGGCCGCTCGACAGCATCACGCAAGATGCCTGCGCGTTCTATAACGACCATGCGGTCTACGACGATTTTGGTGGTGTGGCGGTCGATGTGGATGAGGGTGTCCGTATTGCCCGTGCACTGGGCGACAACAAAGCAGCGATCTTGCAAAACCACGGCATTCTGACCGCGGGGCAAACGGTTGATGCAGCCGCCTGGTGGTACATCTGCATGGAGCGGAGCTGCCAGGTTCAACTTTTGGCCGAAGCGGCGTCTCATGGCAAGCCGTTGAAAACAATAGCGCCCGCGTCTGCACAGCAGAGCTATGACATTGTTGGCTCGCCCTACGCCGGGTGGTTTCAGTTTCAGCCGCTCTATGCGCGGATATTGAAAGAGCAGCCCGATTTTCTTGATTAAGAACTTGCACGTGAGGTCATTGGCGTACTCAACCCCCTAAAACAACGCAATGTTCACCGACCATGAAAGCTAACGTCACCCCTAGCGCTCAACTCGCGCAATTTGCTGCCAATTTGCAGTACGAGGATATTCCGCCTGCGGTGATACGGCGTGCGGAAGATTTATTCGTTGATTGGTTTGGCTCTGCGCTGTCCGGTAAAGTAGGGCGACCTGTTCAAGCGATTGAATCGGTCGCACGCGAGATTGGCCCGCAAGAGGGTCGCGCTGAAGTGCTGCTATCGCGTCGAAAAACCACCTCGGTATTTGCGGCGATGGTGAATGCGGCGTCATCCCATTTCATGGAGCAGGATGATGTTCACAACGGTTCGGTATTTCATCCGGGTACGGTAGTGTTTCCTGCGGTGCTGGCTATCGCGCAGGAACGCGGTATCAGCGGTAAGGAGTTAATGACGGCTGCGGTAGCAGGGTACGAGGTCGGGATTCGCGTGGGCGAGTTTCTCGGACAGTCGCACTACAAGGTGTTTCATACAACGGGTACAGCAGGGACGATCGCTGCAGCGGTTGCGGCGGGTCGCGCTATAAACCTCCCACCCGAGAAAATTCAGCATGCGATTGGCTCAGCAGGAACGCAAGCGGCCGGTTTATGGGAGTTTCTGAAAGACGCAGCCAACTCCAAACAGCTGCACAGCGCAAAGGCTGCATTTGACGGCTTGCTTTCAGCCTTGCTGGCGGAGAAGGGGTTCTCAGGCGCAAAGCAAATTCTCGAGGGCGCCAAGGGTATGGGCGCAGGTATGGCGACAGACGCCGATCCTGCAAGGCTGACTGATCGACTAGGTGAGCGCTGGGCCACTATTGAAACTTCATTCAAGTTCCATGCGTCATGCCGCCATACTCATCCCGCTGCCGATGCCTTCCTCTCGATCTTGCGACAACATGCGCTGAGCGCCGACCAGATTGCCTTGGTCACGACCCGAGTGCATCAGGCTGCGATTGATGTACTTGGCCAAGTGGACGATCCGAAGAGTGTGCATCAAGCGAAGTTTTCTATGGGTACCGTGCTGGGTTTGTTAGCCATATACGGTAAGGCAGGGGTGCACGAGTTCAATGAATGTTTTCGTGAGGCTGCGGTACAGGCCTTTCGCCAGCGTGTGACCATGGTACTTGACCCCGAGGTTGATGCGCTTTATCCGCAGCGCTGGATTGGCAAGGTGACCGTCACCACAAGCGATGGCCGTGAATTACACGCGCGTATTGATGAACCCAAGGGTGACCCCGGTAACACCCTAACGCGTCCCGAGATAGAACAGAAAGCCATCATGCTGGCAGAGGTCTCCGGCGCTGCTACCGCGGAGGAAATGCGTGGGTCGCTGGATGAGTTGTGGAAGATTAGTGAGCAAGTTGCTGTCGGTGATTTGCTGCCACCCTGGTCTCAGGATTTGTGACATGCTCGACCACTTTAGAAAGTCTACTGCTTCGTGGTTAGCGGATAATGTCGCTCTATTAGTACCGCAGCGCTAAAATTATTTCAATAATTACAACCAAACATCCGAGGAGAAAGTTCAATGAAGTCCCTACTCGCTGCGTTGCTGCTCTGTTCAGCATCGCTCGCATTTGCGCATTGCCCAAATGCGACCGTCTGTGAAATGAAGGCAGTTGACTCGATGATGACCGATACCAAGCTGCAGGGTGAGCAGTTGGAAAAAATAAAAACCATGCGTGCTGAAGGGCAAAAGCTGTATGACGAGGGACGTGAATCCGAGGCGCTAAAGCTGCTCAAAGAAGCACGCAAAATGTTGAAAGACGCAGCTTCCTGATTATTACGCGCGTTACGGCCTGTGTTTTCTAGCGCAAGGGTCGACAATACGATTAAGCGTAATTGAGGCGGGTGCTTGCTGCTATCCCACCGTGATTGCCCACAAAACGAACCGGCATAGCGGCGGTTGGGTGTGGTGTGAGTGGCCATCTTCATTATGGTCATGGAACGCCCGCTCACCGCGGATTGTGTCCGTCTGAGACATTGGAGATTACAAAATGAAAAAACTGCTTGCTCTTACCCTGCTTGCGCTCTCTGGCGTGGCGATCGCTGGTGACAGCGGTGGCGATGGTGGCGAGGCGCCCCGTAACAAGGCATTCGTGATGGTCGATTCGAGCAGAGAAAAAGATGCATCATCGCTCGCTAACCAATACATCAACGTCAACTTAACGATGGGTATCAAGACGCCGTCGAAAACAGAGTATTCAGTCAAGGTAGGCGCCAGTGCCAAGGAAAAGCCGACCTCTTCGGATGAGTTGACTAACAACATCGAATTCAAAATTAAACAATCGTTTGATTTGGGTACATTTTTCTTGCCTTACGTCGCGGTGCGACTGGGTGAAAAATTTAGCTACACCACAACGCACTTCACGCACTATGCGTTTGACGCGGGCGTAAAAATTCCGTTGTCGGAGAAATTTGCTCTAGACGTCGGCGCACGCTATCGCAATGCATTTGATTCGACACAGAATTATCGGAGCACCCGAGCGCACGCCATGATGCTGTACGATGTGGACAAATCCAATACCGTTGGCCTTCGCTATACGCATAGCTCCGCGCAGCAAACCGCCGAAGAGCGCGATGGCTGGCGCGTACACTATCAGCGGAATTACTAGACAGAGAACTGTGTCTGCGCTTCTTTTGAAAAACCCGGCCCTAGGTGCCGGGTTTTTTGTTGCTGCGCGTTTCATGCAAACTCAAAGTGAGTGATTTGCTCTACCTGATCGACCCACTCGCGACTTTGAGGTCAATAGCGAGTAATCAACATGAGTCGGAAGTTCAGCGACTCGATCGGGTGAAACACTCTTCCGGAAAGACCAGTGGTGCCATTGAAAGAGTAGTCGCCGTTGTAGTAATCGATCGCAGAGTGTCGGCTGTTCAGCAGATTGAAGCCTATCAATTCAATCCGAGTATCGTTATTGACGCGGTAGCCTAGTTTGCCGTTCAGCGTGGTCGTGCTATTTGAGCGCAGTGAGTTATCTCCCGTTAGTGGACGCGGTCCGAAGTGTCTTAATTGAAGTGAGCCGCTGTAGGTGCCACCATCGTCCACAATCGCAGCGATCGAGGCAACACCCTCCACAGCGCCGGGAATGTAGTTGCCCTCATCAGAGGGATCACGGAAGCGTGCGCGTGCAAGTGCGTAGTCTGCGTCAATGGTCAACCAGCGGTTTGCCTTGAAATAATTGTTGAACTCAAAACCCGTACGGCGGCTTCGCCGGCCAGAGTCTTCGGTGCGGCCCGCGTCGCCGATGTAGACGATCTCCGATGCATTATCGAGCTGGAACACTGCTAGGGTAGTCTGCAAGCCGTCGATGACTTCGGTTCGTATGCCAACTTCCTGCCCAAAGGTCCTTACCAAACCATTGGCACGTATCCCGCTACCAATCGTCACCCCGCGGGCATCATTGGAGTGGTAGCCATTGCCAACGCTGTAGTAGTACTCGGTTTTACTCCATGGGCCGAAGACTAGATTCAACTTTGGACTGGTGATGAAGTCGTTGACCGTAGCGGTGTTGTTGTCGCTGGAAGAGCTGTATAACCCTTTATTTGCGAACCTAAAGTAGTCACCTCGTAGCCCAGCTACCGTTCTAAACCAATCATTCCAGTGCACGTGGTTCTCCGCGTACACACCGATGCTGCTCTGGGCGATACGGTCCCTGCGGCATTGCTCAGTGACGTTAGGGTCTGCCGGGTCTCCAATTTGGCACGCAATTCGGCTACGTTGACGCGAACTGAATAAGCCATTTTGGATTTGATCATGTTGAATCTGCACGCCAAAAGTATTCGCAGCTTCTTTGCCCAAGCCATTCATGTTGAGCGTGCGTGAGGCATTAATACCCGATGTCACACGACTATCTCTTTGGTTGAACTGACTATTGGCACCGTACTCGAAGTTTGAATACAAGTCTAAATAGTTGTTGATGACATAGGCTTGTACCAAGGTACTGCTGTCAGCGTCGGCGCTGCGCCATTCACCCGACAAGCTATAGCGGTGCGCCCAAGCACCTGATGAGGAGTCCATCGCACCCCAGCGAGAGATGGCGCCGTTTTTGTATTCATTCCAGGGAATCTGGTCAGTAGAATTCCACCGGCCGGAATAGGCCATGGCAGTCAAGTTAAAGCCGTTGCCTTGCCCACCTTGGGAGTAGCGGAGTATTCCATTGAGCTTGTTGTAGTTATCTGGGTTGACCCAGGGGCCGTCATAGTGAGATACCTCTAAGGCGTAGAGCAGATTTCCATCTTTGAATTTTGGTGAATTCGACAGCAGGGTTCTATAAAAGCCGTTTTGCCCCAAGCCGAAGCTCGCAAGGCCGCGATCAATCTTGTCGGCGTAGTAGATATTGGCAGAGCCTGCATTCGCAAAATCGCCATCCGCCGCGTAGTAGGGCCCTTTACGATAATGAATAGATGAGATCAGCTCCGGTATCAGCGGATTCAGATCAGCCCAGCCTTGGCCATGTGCGTGGCTACGTTGGTTGATCGGCATGCCATCCAGCGACATTTTGAAATCAATGCCGTGATCGAGATTGAAGCCTCGCAAGAAGTATTGATTAGCTTTGCCATCACCACTGTGTTGACTAACGATCAGGCCTGGAACAACTTCAAGGAGTTCACCGGTACGGGCAACGACACGATTACGGATCTGGAACTGACCAGCTACGCCTTCACTGGCGCTGTCCGCAACACCAATTAAGCTATAGCGCGAGCCAGACACTTCCACCTCGGGCAAGCTTCGCACATCGTCTGCAGCCGCGCGACTAGCAATTGCTGATAAAACAAGCAGACGAAGAAAAATCAGGCGTGACGAGATCAAGGCAAGTGTCCAATCAAGGGAAGGGGTTCGGTTCGTCGAACTAAGTTGTGTGTGAGTTTGGTCGATAAATCGCGCGGCATGATACCAAGTTATGCGGACGCTACTGTTGGTGCATACCCTTGCACTAACTGTGAACAGCATTTGGCGAATATCTTTCCAAAATGCTACTGGCCTGCTCTGCGTAAGCTCTTTGCATTCGGATAAACGCCTTAAAACGCCAAGAAACGCTGAAAAAAAAGTTTCTTTGTGGTAAAACATTGGTCGAACCCAATTGTTTGTCCAAGGCGGTTCGCTCTACCCGAAGTCCATTTAAAAACAAATACTTTCCACCCAACTCGGAGATTTGTGATGCGCTTTATCCCCACACTACTTGCTGCGCTGTTGGCGGCAGGCGTTGGGTCGGTCGCTATGGCCGACACCGCTGACGTCAAAACCCAAACCATCGTTGAGGTGAAGAAGAAGGGTGCTCATTGCGAGCAAGACCCTAACTGCTTCAACCGCTATCACCCAGCGATCAAGCCGGTAGCACGTGCGAAGCCGGGCGATCTGATCGTCGTGCATACCCGTGATGCACTCGATTCAAATCTGAACATCAATTCCAAGCCAAAAGATGTCACGGCGATCGATGTCAACCTGATTCACCCGATGACCGGCCCGATTCATATCGAAGGCGCGAAGCGTGGTGACGTTCTGGCGATCAAACTGATCGACATCAACCCGAACGAGTACGGTTACACCACCATCATCCCGGGCTTTGGCTTCTTGCCAGATCTGTACACCGAGCCGTTCGTGGCTAACTGGAAGCTGAACCGTGTCGAGGCAGTGTCGGCACAGGTGCCAGGTGTTCGTATTCCAATGCGTGGCTTCATGGGTTCGGTTGGCGTTCTGCCAGGCGAGAAAGAAGTCAACGAATGGTTGGCACGTGAATCGCAACTGGGCGCAGCAGGCGGCGTAGCTCTGCCACCTGAGCCAACCAGCGCGCGTCCTGCCGAAGTGTGCGGCCCGAAAGGCAGCCACAAAGACAAGTGCTTGCGTACCATTCCACCGCGTGAGAACGGCGGTAACATGGACGTCAAGCAAATGGTCGAAGGCACCACGCTGTTGGTTCCTTGCTTCATCGACGGCTGCGGTCTGTTCATCGGCGATGTTCACTTCGCGCAGGGTGATGGCGAAGTGGCGGGTACCGCCATTGAAATGGGCGCTGTTGTGACCGTGCAGACTGAAATCCGCAAGGGCATGGCATCGATCGTGAAGCAGCCGATGTTTGAAGGCGGCTCGCAGATCAAAGCTCTCGAACCCGATCGCTTCCACGCTGTTGTTGGCTATCCGCTGAAGAAGGCTGGCGAGGTACCACCACAGTGGACGTATCTGGATAGCGAGAAAATCAAGCCGCTGACCAACCTGTCGAACGATGTGACACTGGCAGCGCGTAACTCGCTGATCGCAATGCTGGATTGGCTGCAAGCGACCAAAGGTCTGACCAAAGATCAGGCGTTTGTAGTGACCAGCGTCGCATGCGACCTGCGCATCAGCAACGTGGTAGACGTTCCGAACTACGCGGTAACGACCATCTGCCCGATGGAGATCTTCGACGCGAAGTAATCTTCTCTATGGGCTCGGGCGGCGCGAGGCACTCAATCGCTCCCCCGAGCCTTTTTCATTCGCGTGCCGGATATGTCGGCGTTGCCAGCACGGTGCTCGAATGAAAAAGGCTCTCCCCAATATCACCATGCAAAGAAGACGATTCATCAAGCAGGCCGCCGGTCTGCTAGCGGCTGGCGCTCTGCCGGCAATTAGTCCCTCACTGTCATTCGCTCACACGCCGTACGCGCAGTGGGATGTTTTTCGTAAGAGTCATCTGCAGCTACTCACCTCGCACGCAGACCTTGCGGGTGACGATGTCGGCGATCTGTGGGTCGAGACATTGCGTGCCAAGCTTCCGCTGAGTCGTGCCATGGTCAGCCGTGCGCATGACATGCCGCGTATCGCTGCACTATTAAAGACCAATCAAAGTAAGCTCGCTGTGCTGTCTTACATGCATGCACGGCTGATGTTTACCGGTTCACCACCGTTTGAGGACTTCGCGCCGCTGCCACTGGAAGTGGTGGTGGATGACGGTAAGTATCTGCTCGTTTCCCGCCCTGATTTACCGCTACACCACGGCTTCCTGATTGCCACGACCTTGATGGGCGAGGCTCAGAAGCTGAACTTGATCGATCCAGGGAAGGGTCGTTTTGGTATGCCGCTCCACGCAGGCGCTCGCGCGTTTTACAGTGGCGAGAAGCTTGAGATGCCCAACACCCCATGAAGCAAATTGCGCGGTACTTTGCAGTTTGGTTGTTGATCGCGGGATTGTCAGCAGGATCTGCGCAAGCGCATGACTCAATTAATGCCGAGGCACGCAAAAATTATCTGACCAAACTTCAGGAGCTGCAAGCGAGTGCGGCAGCCTCTTCGCCAGCGCCGGTGCGCGCCAAAAGTCTGTATCAGATGGCTGTGACGCTAGATGAGATTCGGGACCTATTCAATCAGGACATCATCAGTCATGGCATCGTCAAAGGGCTCGAGACCTCGCTACTGTTGAATGAGCTGACGCGCATCGGTAGCAAACTTGACGCTTCGCCGAAGACCGGTCTTTATCTGTCACAGCTGCAGCACTATCGTGAGTCGATTCGACTCGATCCACGCGCCCCCTATATCGACCATGCGCGCTATATGCTGCTGAAGAGTCACTTCTACGACAGCTTCAGCGATAACCCCCTGGCTCCATTCTCGCAGACCAAGGAAACATTGGCCGAGATGATCGGGATCGGCGAAGGTTTGTTGAAATCCAAGCATCCACAGATCAATGCTGAGGAGCTCCGTTTTGTTCTCGGGATTCACTACCTGCAAGCGATCAAGCAGCAGTCGGGTGACAAGGAAGAAACCCTAAAAAAGCTGAAGAAGCTGGTTCAGGAACTGCACAAGGATTACCCGCAAAGCCTCAAGCTGCTGACGCTTGAGTCATTGATGCCGTAATCGACATTGATCATTTCACCGTGATTGAATTGCTTCGAATCCTTCTGCGTGAGCTTTATGGCAGCTGCCTTTGCCGCTTTGTGGGCCAGGGCGTTCAGTATCTCCACGGCTCGCTTGATACATCTGTTTTGCGCCGAGCCCTGCTCGGTCTGATGCTGTCGGTAGTTGCTAGCGGCGCAATCGCACATCAGACCGGTAATAGCTATCTCTATCTGCAGCAAGCCGATGGGCAGCTGAAGATAGATCTGGATTTTTATGTGCGCGATCTTGGCAATCTGTTGCAAAAACCGGGCGCTGAACCCGAACCAGCACCCCCACCTGAAAAAATCCAAGCGCTTCAAGCAGAGATCACTCAGCTGATCGATAAGTCCTTGAATATTGAGGTGGACGAGCAGACGCTGTCGCTGAGTTTTGTGCGTCAAACCGTCGTGCTACACAACGATGGTCTGTATGTACGACAGCAGTTCACCGCACCTGCCATCGACCCGAAAGCGCGTTTTGTGGTGGTCCGCTATGGATTTTTTACCCAAAACGATAAGCTCGGCCGCGCGTTCTTTCGGTTGGCAGTAAATGGTGATGAGATCTCATCGGTATTTGACCAGGCCACCTCAACTCAGCGATTCGCGATGGGTGAAACCAAACGCTCTTCGACGATTCTGTTGTTCACGCAAGAGGGCGCTAAGCATATTTGGGAAGGGCCAGATCATCTGTTGTTCTTAGTGACGTTGCTGCTGCCGGGCCTTCTATTGTGGGGCGCAAAATCATCCACAATAAATGAGTCAAGCGCGTCTGGCGGTAAGCACCGCGCTGCTTGGGTATTCGCGCTGAAGGTGATTACTGCGTTTACTGTCGCGCACTCGATTACGCTGGCGATGGCCAGTCTTGGCTTGATAAGCCTCCCGGATAAGCTGATCGAGTCTGTGATCGCACTTTCGATCATGATCTCAGCGGTACTGAATCTTCAACACCGCTTACAAATCAATCATTGGCTGCTGGCGTTTTCTTTTGGGCTGATCCACGGCATGGGTTTCGCCAACGGATTAAAGGAACTTGGTCTATCAGCGTCGTACTTTATCGAGACGCTGATAGCCTTTAATGTCGGTGTGGAACTTGGTCAGTTATCGGTAGTACTGCTGGTCGCAGTGCCACTGGTCTGGCTGGTACGCAGCGACACTGGACGCCAACGCGTGATGCGCTGGGGCTCGATTGCGGTGCTATTGATCTCGACCGTCTGGTTTATCGAGCGACTGACCGGATAGGCCTGTCGCAAGATCGAATCAAGCGTCTTTTTTTGCGCGGCGCTTGATGAGAATGCGTGCTGAGTTCAGTCCGGTCAGCACCATGATCGGCCACAAGAATGTGCATACCATCACCCAAAAGACTCGACCGCTCAGTGCATCCGCATTTTCTGTGACGTCAGCTTTGTGTGGACCCTCGCTGAACAGGTGCCTCACTGGGAAGGTGATGATGCCGAACCCCGCGCCCGCTAAAAGAAAAAGGTAGATCGTCATATTCATATGGGTGTCCTCAATAATGGAAAATTGCTGAGACGCTTAGTTGCTGCGCTCCTTAGTGAAGCTAATTCGTCACCCTCAGCGTTTACACCGAACAACTGATTCAAGTCGTCGACTGTTGACATGTCCGGTGCGGCTCTCAGTACTGCAGATACTGTAGAGTGTAATGTCTAATGTACACGATTATATGAAAGCTTTGATTGACATTCTTAATCGCTCGGCAGCCTCCGCGAGGCTATTTTCAGAATGGCAATTAGGGGGTGAGTGATCTCTTCATTCCTACTCATCCGCAGCCTCGGCTAACATCCACGCTTGATTGAATTTAAGGACCTGGGATCAATGGAAACAAAAACGCTGACAGTCGTGACCGGTGGCGCAAGTGGTATTGGGGCCGCATGTGTGAGGCATCACGTCAAACGTGGCGACACCGTGATCGTGCTTGATCTGGCGAGTGCCTGGTCAGATGAAAAAGCCAGCAGCATGGGTGCTAAAGCCTTCTACGATTGCGATGTACTGGATGATCAGCGTGTGCGCGACGTCGCCGATCTGATCGAAGCCGAGCATGGCCCGGTCGATAATCTGATTACGTGCGCGGGCATCTTGCAACGCAAGCTGCCGCCAGAAGAGTTACCCATGGATCACTGGGACGCAGTGACCAACATCGACTTGCGTGGCACTTACCTCAGCTGTGCGGTGTATGGCAGCAAGATGGCAGCGCGTGGTCACGGTGCCATCGTCAATATTGCCTCGGTCACCAGTTTCCGCTCATCGCCATTGCATGCCTACGGCCCTGCAAAAGCGGCTGTCGCCGCCTTGACCATGAGTCTTGCCGCCGAGTGGGGTAGATCAGGGGTGCGCGTCAATGCGGTCGCTCCCGGCTTCACCCTGACCGAGGGCATGCAGGCGGCCATTGATCGCGGTGATCGCGATCCTGCCGAGATGTCTCGACCCTCAGCGATGAACAAACTGGTCATGCCCGACGAAGTGGCCGATGGCATCGGCTTCTTGCTGTCCGATGCAGCGCGCGCTATCACTGGCATCATCATGCCGATTGATGCGGGTTGGCTATGTGGGAGTAATTGGGATACTTGGGGCGGCATGAAAGGGCCTCGCAGGTAGCGCCTCACAAAGCGGCCCCCTGGCGTTGTTGAAGGCCCCTTGCCGTACCTCATGTACTGTCTGCGGGGCCTTCGCCTAGCCAGAGGCCCGCTTTGTAAGGCTTAAGCCTCAAGTGTCTATCCGCTGGCGTTGTAATGTCTGCGGGCCTGCCACCTAGCCAGCGTGGTGGCGCCTTCCTAGCAGCCACTTGAACAGCGGCCAGGTGACGATCATCAGGGTGGCAGCAGCTAGCCACATCGCAATCGGGCGGGTGAAGAACAACATGATGTCGCCGTCTGATTTGATCAATGAGGTGACGAGGTTCTCTTCCAGCATTTTGCCAAGTACCGCGCCAAGGATAACGGGGGCGATGGGGAACCCGTTTTCTTCCATCAAGAACGCGATAATCCCGAAGCACAGAATTAACAACACGCCCAGCGTTGAGTTGGTGACCGCAAATGCGCCGACGATACAAAACACCAGAATAGTCGGCATCAGAATATTGCGCGCGATATTCAATACCCGAGTCGCGAGTTTTACAGTCAGCCATCCCAGTGGCAGCATAATCAAATTCGCCAGCATGAACACAATGAATATGGCGTAAATGTTCTGGGGGTTGTTGATAAAAATGGTTGGCCCAGGGTTCATATTCTTCAGGTAGAGCACGCCGATCGCAATCGCGGTGATCGAGTCGCCGGGTATGCCGAATACGATCGCCGGTATCCACGCGCCCGCCAGTGCAGAGTTATTCGCGGCACCCGATTCTGCAATACCTTCAACATGGCCAGTACCGAATTTTTCGGGTTCTTTCGAAAACTTTTTACTGGTGGCATAACTCATCCAAGCAGCCATATCTGCACCAGCGCCGGGTTGAATGCCGATCAGCGTACCGAGTGCGCTGCCCCGTAGCAATTGAACAGGGTAGGTTTTCAACAGACGCCACATGCCACTAAAGATATTGCCGATCTTGGTGGCAACCACAATGGGTGGTGGCGCGATATCGGTGACATAGCGTAGCAACTCGGACACTGCAAACAATCCGACCATCATGGGTATCAGCTCGATACCACTCATCAGTTCCGGTAGGCCAAAGGTAAATCTGGGATGGGCTGCAGGGTTCTCCATACCAACGCAGGCGATGAGAAGTCCGATCAACAGCGAAATTGAAGCTTTCAGTCGACTACCGCTACCGACGAATACCGCAGCTGAAAGGCCGAGCACCATTAGCCAGAAATATTCGAATGATGAAAACTTCAGCGCAAATTCTGCCAGCGAAGGTGAGAACAGAATAAGTACGATGGTGCCAAATAAGCCACCGATGGCAGAAAACACCAAGCAGGTGCCGAGTGCCAACTCAGCCTCGCCTTTGGCGGTCATCTGATATGCCTCGTTGGCATAGGCTGCGGAGGCAGGGGTGCCGGGAATTCGAAGCAAAGCGCCCGGTATGTCACCAGAAAAAATCGCCATCGCAGTTGCGGTAACAATCGCAGCCACTGCAGGCACTGGCGGCATGAAGAAGGTCAGCGGTACCAGCAGCGCGGTGGCCATGGTAGCGGTCAACCCGGGGATGCAGCCAATGAATAAACCAAATACCGCTGCTCCCAGGATCACGATCAGCACCTGCGGATCGAGCACCAGATCCAGCGCTTGCATCCAAATGGCCATCGTCATGATGGTGACCTCACCACTGCAAAGGGCTGAGTACACCCCACGGGAGTGGTACACGCAGACCTTTATAAAACAGCGTGTGTATCAGCAGCGTGATGCCGACGGCGATAGGCAGGATATGCATGGGCTTGACTGACAGCGCGCGAAACATCACACACAATATGAGCAAACCGCAAACCAGAAAGCCGAGTAACTCGGAAGCCAGGACATAAAAAAGCAAGCAGGTAATGGTGATGACAAAGTTACGGCGATGTACCGGTGACTGAAGCCATGCGCCTAGTTGTACCCATGCCTGATCGCGAGCAGGCAGTCGGGCTCGCACCATTAGCAGGCCTGCACACAGCGCCAACAACGCTGCCAGTATTCTGGGAAACACGGCAGGCCCGATCTGCTGACCGGGTATTTCAGGGAAGTCGGCTGTATTCAATGCGACCAGCAGCGCGATGATGAGCAGGGCGAGTCCGCTAAGCGTATCGTGCAGTTTCATCCAGCTACCTACCTCACCAAGCCAACGGATTTCATGGTACCGCCCATATCGCTATCGCTGCGGACCATGAATTGCTCGAATGTTTTAGCATCGGCATAGCTGACACCAAAGCCACGACTCACCATGAAATCCTGAAACGCTTTACCGTCATAGATTTTTTTCAATGCAGCGGCAAGCTTGGTTTGTACATCTGCAGGCAAATTGTGGGGGGCAGCCAGCCCACGCCATGTGCCCAGTGTCCATTTACTATTGACGGCAGCTTGTAGCGTTGGCACGTTGGGGTAGAGCGCAGCGGGTTTGTCAGACATGATCACCAGTGGCCTGACTTTGCCTGCATCAATCAGCGCGCGCGCCTCTGGTAGCGAGCAGCTGACAAACTCCACACCACCTGCAACCAGGTCGTTCATCGCTTGCGCTGCGCCAGTCGAAGGTACCCACGGCACGCTAGCGGGGTCGATGCCAAGATCTTTTAGCATGCCGGCCATGGCAAGATGCCAAATGCCGCCATGCCCGGTACCCGAGGCCTTGAATTTGCCGGGGTTAGCTTTCACGGCTTTCAGCAGGTCATCCAGTTTTTTATACGGCGCATCAGCGCGAACCATGATCGCAGCGGGATCGATATTCACCAACCCGAGTGGTGTGAAATCTTTGGTTGTCAGTGTGCTGAGCCGTGTCCAATGGAACATAGCAATGTCGCTAGTGAGCATGCCAAGTGTGTAGCCGTCGGCCGGCGCGGCGGCGATGGCTGCGTGACCAACCACGCCATTACCACCGGCACGGTTGATCACATTGACTGGTTGACCAAGCTCTTTTTCGAGTAGCGTACCCACAATGCGTGCAACGCCATCAGTGCCACCACCGGCAGCAAAAGGCACGATCAGCGTAATTGGTCGGGTTGGATAGTTATCTGCAGCCTGAGTTGAAAAAGTCGCGCTGAGTATCAGTAGTACCGCAGCGCCATATCGAGCCCAATTCGCCAGAAACATCGTTGTCTCCTTGTTTGATTATTATTCGATGAGCTAGTTTTGTTAGTCGCTAGGTGCTATCACGGGCTTCGCAGGCCTGGCGCGCTAGCGCTGTAATATGCGTCCAGTCCTTTGCATGAACCGCCGCTGCCGGGGTCACCCAGCTACCACCAATGCAAAGCACATTTGGTAGCGACAAATAGGCGCGAGCGTCTACGGCACTGATGCCGCCGGTCGGACAGAATCGGACGTCGGGAAATGGGCCTCGCATCGCGTCCAGCCAGCGCGCACCGCCGAGGACAGCGGCCGGGAAGCACTTCAGAAAATCATAGCCATCGGCAAGCGCTGCCATGATCTCGCTCGCTGAGGCAACACCGGGCATGAGCGCAATTTGTTTTGACCGACAGTAGTCACCCAAGGCAGTTGTGTAGCCCGGGCTGACCAAAAACTGGGCGCCGGCCGCGTGCGCAGCTTCCGCAGCACGCTCATCAAGCACGGTACCCGCACCGACCCATAGATCGGGAAGGGCTTGGCGAATCTGTTGAATCGCTTGCAGCGCCACCGGCGTGCGTAGCGTGATCTCTAGCACCGTGAGGCCACCATCGCGTAAGGCCTGCGCCAGTGGTACGGCATTATTGACGTCCTCGATCACCAGCGTCGGGATTACACCGCATCCACTTGCTCTCTGTGTCAATTCATCGCTAGCCGACATGGCTTGACTCCAGTGTTCGCGATGACAGAATTTGCATTACTTGATCACGCGTTGGTAATGGCGCTACCGCCCCATAGCCGGTAGTCGCCAAGGCCGCCGCCGTGTTGGCATGAGTCAGTGCAGTTTGCATTGCTTCACCGGCGCACAGGCTGGCTAGTAACACCCCCGCAAAACAATCACCGGCTCCGGTCGCATCTACCAGACTCACACGATGGGGCTGAATCTCATATTTTTTCCCGTCGATGTAAGCTAAGGCACCACGCGCGCCTAGCTTGAGTACGACCTGACGTGCACCGGCCGCAATACACCATTCGAGCGCTTGATCCGGTGATGTGGCTTCGCTCAGGGTGATGATGTCTTCCAGGCTCGGCAGGAAAAGGTCGGCCAGCGCTACCGTGCTGCGTATGGTTTGACGTGCACGCTCGAGTGGCCACAGCGCTAGTCGTAAGTTGGGGTCATAGCTGACGAATGTGCCAGCAGCGCGGGCAGCAGTAATCGCTGCCGATACGGTGTTCGAAGACGATTCGCTGATTGCTTGGCTAATCGCTGATACATGCAACCAGCGCGCTGAACTGATCGCAGTCAGTGGCAACTGGTCAGGTGTGATTCGGCTTGCCGCACTGCCGCTGCGCAGGTAGCTGAAACGATGTCCGGTCTCGCTATGCGACACAAAATAGACACCGGTTGGCGCAGTCGAGTCACGCAGCACGAACTGGCTATCGACATGCTCTTGCCGCCACAAGTCTAGTAGTAGTTCACCAAACTGATCACTTCCAACACGAGAAATAATGCCGGAGCGAGCGCCGAACCGTGAGGCCGCGACCGCAACCGTCGACACATCGCCGCCGAAGCCCTGCAGGTAGTGTTTGCCTAGGGGCGTGGTCTGGTTGAACTCGATGAGCGGCTCACCCAGCGTCAATATTTCGGGCGACTGCATTGATATAGGGCTTGTCATGCGCGCTTTTGCCTGAATGATTGGCAGCGGTCCGATCAGTAGCGGTTGTACTTCTCAAGCGCTTTGCGCATGGATTTCTCGCGCTCGATGATGGGAATCATCTGCGATTCTTTATCATCATATTTTTTGAGTAGCTCAACCACTTGCAGCGCTGCGGCGGTAGGTACTACAACCACGCCATCGGCATCAGCGACGATGTAGTCGCCGGGGTGCACCATGACCTCGCCACATTTGACCGGGATTTGTTTATCGACACTAATCATGCGGCCGACCGAAGTCGCCGGACTAACCCGGCGTGACCAGACGGGAAACTGAAGCCGCCGTAGTTCGGTAATGTCACGTACCGCGCCGTCGATTACGGCGCCTGCTAATCCGCGGACTTTTGCAGTGGTACCCATCAAGTTGCCCATGGCGGCAATCTCCAGGCCATCCTGCATCACATACACCAGCACCGAGCCCGGCGCGGCTTCATCCAGAATATCCAGAAAATGATTTTGGTATTTGCGATTATCGTTTTTTAGCACTGGACGCATCAGCGCTGTCGCTGCACGGCCAACGATTCGGGCGTCGTAGATGGGTTTCACATCCGATGACATCCAACCGCGTGCACCGGTTGCTTCTTCGACCGCGTCGGCAATGTTGCCAGTGCTATTTTCCGGGCGCTGCAGGGCTGCGATGATTTGTTCGGGCGTCATGGCCCTTGCCGGCAGCGCGGCACCAGCCCCAAGCACCAAGCTAAGTAAAACCGATAACAGAGCAGGGTGAATAAGACCCCGACGGGATGGTCGCGAGACTGGCGTGTGCATGTTTGTTCGGCGCAAAAGGTTGATAACCCAGCATGGTCAAATCCGGCAATGATTCATGCCGATATTGACCATGGAGAATACACCGAAACAAAAGCATCATAAAAAACGCCGGCCGAGGTCGGCCGGCATGTTTCAGGCGCTGATTTCCTGATGCCTGAGCGACGCTACATCGCTGGGGAAAAGCCGAGGGCTTGCTTGGGCGAGAGTTTGCTTTCAGCCTTGTCTGCCTCAAGGAACAGCTGGCTTGCCGCACGCTCAACCGTGGAAGGGCGCACGGTGAAGAAACGAAAACGTTTTTGAAGGCCCATCCGTACCACCAGTAATGCGGCCGAATGTACCGATAGTCCTTTGAACCGCTCTAGATCGATGCTCGCGGCCAGACGAAATGCCTCGTCTGGTACGCGCATACCTTGTCCAACACAACTTGCTAACTGCCCGATCAAGTCATCTCTCGTCATGATGCAGTCCTTTCGTGGTGAAGTGACACAGGCCCTTGCGATTGGGCGTGCTCAGCATGCAGTGAATAATTCGCAGCGTGGTGGTGACGCCACCACAGTGCGAAATCACGCCCGTACTCTTACCAGTTGCACGCGTGAGAAATAGGGACGCATGTCTCCCATCCAGCGACGTAACTCGCGCACTGGGATATCGGTGGCGTCATGGATTTTCAGGAGAATTTCACTGCTGATCGCGAGGCGCCGCCTTCTCACTTTACTTAAAACAGAAGGCGAGAGCCCAACGACTCGGCCGAGCGCAGAAAGAGAACGCGCGCCGAGCTTTTCGCATAGGCGATCCAGAAAGGCTTCGGGTGTGTAGTGGAGCAACTGCGATTGATTCTCTTGTTTCATTTCGATCTCCTTGTGGGGAATGGCACGCGAACTGCGCCGCGTTACCTGAATGAGATCGTGCCCGAGAGTTTAATCTTGAAAAACCAGAATTAATGAGAGTAAGGGTTATGAAAAATAGGATTATCTAAGTTTTAACAATTGAATTCTGCGCCGATGTATAAGGCTATTTGCTAAAGACGGTTCCTACGCACTCACCAAACCCAATGCGCGCTGCCCCTTTCGTTGCGCACCAGCCGCGCAGCGTGACTTGATCGCCATCTTCTAGAAAAATGCGCTGCTCGCCGTTAGGTAGCGTGAGCGCTTGTTTTCCACCTTGGGTAATCTCGAGCATTGCGGCGAGTTGATGCGGTTCCGGACCAGAAAGTGTGCCGCTGCCAAGCAAATCGCCTGCTTGCAGATTACAGCCATTCACGGTGTGATGCGTGATCAACTGCGCCAGCGTCCAGTAAGCATGTCGGTAGCTGGTTTGGCAAAGGGTATGCGCTGGTAGGTTGGCCTCTTGCATCGCTGGCGTCGTCAGCGCAATCTTTAGTTGAATGTCGAACCCACCTGCAATACGGTTATGTTCGCTATCGAGATAGGGCAAGGGCTGTGGTTCACCTGCCTCGCGGGTAAAGGGTAAGCGATAAGGCGCGAGCGCTTCAAGTGTCACGATCCATGGGGAGATACTGGTCGCAAAACTCTTGGAAAGAAATGGGCCGAGTGGTTGATATTCCCAGCCTTGTATGTCGCGAGCTGACCAGTCATTCAATAGACATAGGCCAAACACATGCTGCTCGGCCTGATCGATCGGAATGGCCGTGCCAAGCGAGTTTCCAGTACCGACAAAAATACCTAGCTCAAGTTCGAAATCCAGCCGTTTACTCGGCGCCAGTATCGGGCGTTCAGCACCCGGCGGCATTAGCTGTCCTTGCGGCCGTCGGATGTCATGCCCGGACAGCACAACACTCGAGGCACGCCCGTGATAGCCAATCGGTACCCAGCGATAGTTCGGTAGTAGCGGATTATCTGGTCGGAATAACTTACCGACATTAGTGGCGTGATAGATCGAGGTGTAGAAATCGGTGTAGTCACCAATGTGTGCGGGCAGAGCGTACTCAACATCCTCCATATCCACCAGGCACTGCGAGGTGATGGCCTGCTGTTTTGCGTCCTCCCGCAGCAGGCGCGATAAACCCAGACGCAAGCTGTGCCAAGCAGTGTGACCCATCGCCATGAAATGATTGAGCGTACTGCCAGACGCTGCGAGCGCCGCTTGCTGGGTTTCGCCACTGAAGAGGTTCTTGCTGCTGACGGCGGCTAAGTCCAGCACCTGGTCGCCGATAGCGACGCCACCGCGGAATGTCTCATGACTACCTTTGCGACGAAACACTGCAAACGGCAGGTTCTGTATGGGGAAGTCGTTACCGGGCAGGTTGGCCGAGGCGACCCAGCTGCTGAGCTGGGGATCATGGGTTTCGTTCAACAGACTCATTTCGAGCTTTCAATACTGCCGTCATGCATCCAGGCTGCATGCTGTGGCGCTTTCTTGGTTTTACTCCATTCTTCCAGCATCTCCCATTTCACGGCATCGAGTTTGCTGTGCATCTCCGGCGTGCCGCAGTCATAGGCGAGTTCAAGTCGATGACCATTCGGGTCAAAGAAATAAATACTTTTAAAGATTGTGTGATTAGTGGGGCCAATCACGTCGATACCCGCGGCCTCGAGTTTGGCCTTGGTCTCGATCAGAGTCTCTAGAGAATCGACTTTCATTGCCAGATGCTGCACCCAGGTCGGCGTGTTCCGATCTCGATCCATCTCGGGCTGTGTCGGCAGCTCAAAGAAGGCGAGGATATTGCCGCCGCCTGCATCCAAAAATACATGCATGTAAGGGTCTGGCGCTTTGGTCGATGGCACTTCATTCTCTGCAATCGCCAGTACGAATTTCATGTCTAAATGGCGCGTATACCAGTCGACGGTTTCCTTCGCGTCTTTGCAGCGATAGGCAACATGATGAATTCGCTCGATTTGCATAAACCCTCCGCGATTTTAATTGGCTGCTGTACTGTCACGCGCGAACTGCATTGCCTCGCGCAGTACACTGATGTCACCGATATGATTGGAAAGTATAAGAATCAGCTTGGCATTTAGCATGGCACTCTGTGATTCACTCAAGTCGCGATGGGTGTCAATCAGCAGCTGATAAAAATCATCGCCCGGCGAAAAATCGCGAAAATAGCGTTGGCCGGGTTCATGAAAATTTGGCTCGGTTGTCAGCGACATCATCACTCCTCAACAGTATTGGCGGTTGCTCGAGCAACAGCGGCGACGATGCGCGATACGTCGGTTTCACGCCAGCGCGCGGCCACATGCTGGTCTGGCCGCGCCAGATAGCAGGTGCCATCTTTTGCATCGTAACGCGCGAAGGCAAGGCCTTTATGGTCAAGCAGTACGTTCAAGCCCGGTGCATTTCCTTGGCGCACAATCACCAGTGTCTTAACCGGTATCGTGGCATGTGCCAAGTCGATGAGCTCGCGCTGCATGGCTCTAGGGATCGAACTCGCATCGTCACAGAAAAGCAGTAGCTGAAATTGGTCACCACATTGATCGATCAACCAGGCCGGTTCGCCATCCCGCGTCAGCGGTGCATCATCCATCGGCGCGCCGGGCAGCATGTCACCTTTGAAGGGCTCGCTATCTGGCGTGTTCAGCATGGAGTCGGTAAGGAAGCTCGGCACCGAGAGCCGCCCTGAATTCACCAACTTACGTGCGAACGGCAAGGTGCGTGATAGCTCGAGTACCGCGTTACGAAAGGTCTGGCTCACTGGCCCTTTGGGGGTGATGAAATCGGTGGAGCGGGTTGAGTTAAGCAGATTCTCGTCAGCGCCAAAGCCGCGTTCATCGGTATAGGTATCGAGCAGACGCACAGGTGCGCGGCCATCCATCACTAGCTTCAGTTTCCAGATCAGGTTATCGGCATCTTGTATGCCAGAGTTCGCGCCACGCGCACCGAATGGCGAGACTTGGTGCGCGGCGTCACCGGCAAACAGACAGCGGCCATGGCGAAAGTCGCGCATACGACGACATTGAAAGGTATACACGCTGACCCATTCGAGCGTGAATTCGCGTTCATCACCCAGCATGGCTTTGATACGGGGGATAACACGCTCGGGTTGTTTTTCTAGTTCAGGGTCTGCATCCCAGCCCAGCTGAAAATCAATGCGGTACACATCGTCAGCTTCGCGATGCAGCAGCACCGATTGATTCGGATGAAATGGTGGGTCGAACCAGAACCAGCGCTCGGCAGGAAAATCCGCTTTCATGATCACATCAGCAATCAGAAAGCGATCCATGAAGACCTTGCCCTCGACATCCAAGCCAAGCATGGTGCGCACGGGGCTGCGCGCGCCATCAGCAACAATCAACCAGTCTGCTTCAATTCTGTAATTGCCTTCCGGTGTGGCAACATCGAGCTGTACGTGATCATCTTGCGGCGATACTGCAGTGACTTCATTTTTCCAGCGAATCTGAACGCCCGCATCGAGTGCGCGTTTCACCATGTACTCTTCTAAATAGTACTGCTGCAAGTTGACCATGCCGGGACGCTTGGAGCCGGTCTGTGGTCTTAGGTTGAAGTTGAAGACTTCTTCTTCTCGAAAGAAGGTGCGGCCCACATCCCAGCCCACACCTTTGGCAGCTACCGGGTCACCACAACCGAGCCGATCCAGAATCTCCAAGGTACGTTTGGCATAGCAAAGCCCGCGCGATCCGACCGAGACGGTATCGTCATCATCCAGCAGTAGAACAGGGATGCCGTGTTGGCGCGCGTCGATCGCTGCCGCTAAACCAACCGGCCCGCAGCCGATAATGATCAGCGGGTGGCGAACAGTCTCACCGCCACTCAGCTCTGGCGGTGATGTGAAGGCAAATGATTGATATCGGTAAGCCTGATGCATCGTCAGTCTTGCAGCGCGTGCCACATCTCCTTGTCGCGCTCGGCTGTCCAGATACGCGGGTGCTTGATGCCGCTGGCCTCGTCCACAGCGCGCGTCACATCAAACGGCAGACAGTGCTCGTAGATGAATACATGGCCAAACTTGTGGTCCATCTTGCTGCGCGTATGCTGCATCGCGCCCTTTAGATCTAGACCCTGTGCAACAGCTTCTTTGGCTGAACTCAGCAAGGTACTGACAAAGTCTTTGGTGTAGTCGATGCCTTGACTGACTTCTTGCGGATTCATCAGCGCGGGGCCACGTCCGGGGACGAGTTTGTCGGCATTCATCGCGCGCAGCACTTCCAAAGTGTGCGGCCATTCTTCGAGCTGCGCGTCGCCGGTGTAGGCGGCAGCACCATACTCGACCAGATCACCCGAGAACAATACCTTTTGCGAAGGTATCCAGACAATGGTGTCACCCTTGGTGTGGCCCATGCCGACATGCATGATCTTCACTTCGAGCTTACCCATAAACAGGGTGATCTCTTTTTCAAAGACCAATGTTGGCCAGGTCAGGCCAGGAACTGTCTCGACGCCAGCGAACAAGCGCGGGAAGCGATCGATTTCCGAGTGCATATCCTGCTCGCCGCGCTCGACGATCAGCTCGTAGGTGCCGCGCGAGGCGATGATCTGCTGCGCGCCTTCATGAAAGTAGGCGGATGCCCCCAACACCCGGACTGCGTGATAGTGGGTGAGGGTGACGTATTTAATCGGCAGATCAGTGATCTCGCGGATGTGCTTGATGAGCGCTTGCGCCATCGCCGGCGT
>JAIXQK010000139.1 GCA_027485795.1 Oxalobacteraceae bacterium | reverse complement strand
CGGGTAGCGATGAAGCCGCCTGGGCAGAAAATCGCCGCGCCGATATCGCTTATTGATCTGATCAATGAATGCCTCGTTGCTGAAACTACGCGCCGCCGCCATGGCGGCGCTTTTCATTTTGATGCCGATCAACGCGCACGCGCTGTTTGAGGATGTTGACGCGCGCCGCTCGCTGCTCGATCTGCGCAAGCAAGTCAATGAACTATCAAGCCGGATTGATGCGAAGCTGGACGCCTTGCAAAAAGAGGTCGACACCAAGCTTCAACCGCTAGCTGCGCGTATCGATGGCAAAGCAGATACCAAGGCGCTGCTGAAGCTTAGTGAGGAAATTGACAAGCTACGGCAAGACCTCGCCGGCTTGCGTGGCCAACTTGAGGTGGTCTCCAACGACATCGCGAATACTCAGCGCCGCCAAAAAGATTTCTACACCGACCTTGACCAGCGCATTGGTGCGCTTGACCAGAAATACGCCGCTGTTGAGACCCGTCAGCAGGCGCTGGAAAACAAGCAATCGACTTTGGATAGCAAGCCTGCTACCCCAACCAAAGCGGGGGATTCGTCTACTGCAATCGCACCGCCGGATGCGGATGAACGCTTGTCAGAGCAAAAAACCTATGATCTGGCACTGGGTCATTTTAAGTCGGAAAACTACCGAGCAGCAGCGCAAGGTTTTACCGACTTCCTGAAGCGTTTTCCGGATTCGAGTAACTTGGCGCAGGCTTATTTCTGGTTGGGCTCTAGCCACTATGCTCTGCAAGACTGCGTGAGTGCGATGCCGGCGTTTCAAACTATCGTCTCTCGCTTTACCAATAGTCAACGCGCCCCAGATGCCATGCTCAGCCTAGCTGAGTGTCAAAGGGACCTGAAAGACAAAGCAGCGGCTCGACAGACAATCAACAACCTGATTAAGCGCTTCCCCACCAGTCCGGCGGCAAAAACGGGAAAAGAGCTGTTGTCTGAGCTTAAGTGAGGATTTGGCAGGACTGCCCGTGCATGATTGCGTAATCAAGCCGTTCACATGGAATAGAGGGCATCGCGAACATATAAAAGCGATAAGACCCTGATTGACAAAAGTTTTTCCGACTTAGTATAATTGCGGGCTTCGGGTCGTTAGCTCAGTTGGTAGAGCAGCGGACTTTTAATCCGTTGGTCGCAGGTTCAAGTCCTGCACGACCTACCAGAATAAATAGCAGAAAAATCAATGGCTTATCTTCGGATGAGCCATTTTTTTTGCCTATTTTTTGCGCATTTTTAGCGTTACACAGTTGTCGCACAGTTCATTTCTTTGCCCATTGTGAATTTTTACTTTACACTCAGGACACAATGCTAAAAATTCACATAAATGCCTGATATATCAAGCGAAACTGTCGTTCTGCGCGAACAAGAGCTGAACTTGATTCGTCGCCCCGAAACAAAGAACTGGCAGATACATTACAAGATTGGTGCTACGAAAAATTGGTACCGCAAGACATCAGGCACACCTCACCTCGACGAAGCAAAGCGAATCGCTGAAGACTTATTTCACGAAGCACGCGTATTAAATAAACGCGGACTAGCAGTAGTCAGTAAAAAGTTCGCGAGCGTTGCACGATTCGTAAGCGAACGATTTAAGAAAGAAGTGAACGCAGGTACAGGCAAAAAAAGTTACGCCGACTACCATCGCGCTATCGATAGCTACCTCATCCCCTTCTTCGGTGCGTACAACATCGACCGGATCACCCCTGCTATCGTCAGTGAGTTTCATCGGTGGCGTAAGGAAAAGGTTGGCTACGAACTCAAAGCTAGTACACAGAACAATCACAATGCTGCCCTGAACGCTGTTTTCGACTACGCCATCGAAAAGAGTTATATGACCGAGAGCCAACGACCTGGGCTAAAGAATACGGGTGGCGCTACTCAGTCACGAGGCTCATTCAGCACTGACGAACTGATAGAGCTGCAGGCATTCATCCAGCAATGGAGCGCCAATGCCCGCACCGAGCGTAGCCGCTGGTTACGGGAGCTATTGGGCTTGTACGTGACCTTCGTTGCGTGTACTGGCGTACGACCTGGGACCGAAACTGAAGATTTGTGCTGGAAGCACATTGAATTCGTGCAGAAGCCCAATATGCGGGTCATCCATATCACGCTGCCGAAGGGTAAGCGTGGGAGCCGCACACTGATTGCTAGGAATGAGCTGTGGGCGCTGCTAGAGAAGCTTCGCCAGCTAGACGCTGACTTTGCCGATATGACGCTGGAAGAGGTCGTTGCCAGCAAGTCACCCAAACTGCTGTTTAAGCTGCGAGACGGCACAAAACCCTACAACTTGGTCAATTCCTTTGCCGACTGCTTGGCTGAATGCGGGATGAGCAAAGGCGACAAAGATGGCAAAGCCCGCAGTCTATATAGCCTCAGGCACTACTACGCGACACAACGTATCTTAGAAGGTGTCAGCTTCGGACAGCTAGCGAACCAGATGGGAACCTCAGTGGCGATGATTGAAAAGCACTACAGCCATCTGAAACCGCTGATGATTGCCGAGCAGCTAGCGGGCGCTATGCCCGATGCCCAAACGGCTGAAGCTGAGGAAATCCGCCGACTTGCCCAAATCTCCCCAGTCCGCGCTGACGTTATGAGCCTTATCACTGCCACAACGGGCATCCATATCACCCTAACTGAAGCCAATCCCCGTGCTGCGGAGGAGCTGGAAAAAGAGCTCAGTAGCGCCGCTATAAAGAAACAAAAGCGGTAGCAAAACCCCGTAGCCTGCGCTACCCTGCACGTCTGACTCAACAAGCAAAAAAACCCCGAAACAGATACCTACCGCCACGACCGAAAAATCTCATGAGCCAAGAAGCAATCGACTACCTGAAGGAACACGCTGCGACTGCGTTAAGCCGTTGCAGCGATCGCGTAGCCGATTTGAAGTTTTTCGATGGCGTGAAAAAGCGTCTAGTAGCGGGAGAGGATTTGTCGGGTGAGCTACCGCAGCTGAAGCATGTCAGCTCCAAAGATGCCGCATTCATCGTCGATAGACTGAAGAACCGCTGCTATGACGATATGGTCGGCTATTGGGCAATGCCCAGCAATAGCGGCATTGCTAGCGAAGTGAGCTACGAGGTCGTCGCGACTGATCTAATTCCACGCTTTACGGCAAAGTACGCCACAAAGACAGAAGTCGGCGCAATCACCATCACCGCTAGCAGTAAAGGTAATTACACCGACTTCACATTTGACACGGGTCGTGTCAAGAAGATGGACACTGAAGCTGCTTTGCGTGAGCTTGGGCATCAGCTTCTACTCGCGCGTCTACAGCAGACAGATTAATGTAAGTTATCCGAAAGATGCATTGCATTCGGATCGATTTCGTCATACCCCTGTAAATGCTGATCAGCAAATGCCTGCGCCTCACTTAAGGTTGTATAGGCACTGGTGCACACAAGCCTGGGACGGACTGCTGCTGCAAATTGATCGACCTCCTCCATGCTGTGAGATATGAAATACACATCGCAGGGGTGACCATCCGCAACCTGTGCGGTGACCACGTGCCAGGCGGCTTCATCACCATGATCGTGCATCGGCTCGCCACAGTTGGAGCAAATCGCATCGAATTCGCCTCCCCCGTCTTGGGGTGTGGCGGCGATTGTGCATCCTAGAATCGCCTCAAGCTCTTCAGCGATTTCAAAGACTGCATTCGCTTCGTTGTCAAAGTTGTCCCCGCAGCGATCGATGCCCAGACGATCGGTTAAGTCATACTCACCCAGCTCAGTTGCCTGCTCAAGAAGCACTGATAACTGCTCGGCGTGGGTAATGATCGCTTCGCAGTCGTGATCGATCGCTGCTAGGTGAAGTTGATGGGCGCAGATATAGGTTGCGCGATAGCGCTGCTTCCATAGCACTAACCCACTGGTATGAATCGATAGCGTAGCGATGGCTTGGCTAGGATCTAACGCGATCGATTGGGGTGCGGATGCTAACGCCAAAGCTACATGGTTACGGTCGCCCGGTGCTAGCCCCGACATAGCTACATAAATTTCACATGCCAGTGACTCGTTGGTATCGGCTGATATTTCACGATTGCCTGGAACAGGCGCTGTCAAGATCAGATAGGTCGTCATGTTTTCCTCAAAAGTTTTAAGAGCACGGTCAAACTCAATATCAAATGGCAAATCGGAATCCTTCAAGCTTGTCTCCTTTCATGGAAAAATAGGGGTTTTCCATCTGCTCCTGCATCTCAAAAATGACCTCATGCAGCACATCGGTTGGTAATTTTCGCTTGACGATGAACGCGTCATGAATGTTGGCAATGGGCTGTATGCCGTGCTTGGCTAGAACTGCGCGGGCAATATTCATTGCCTGGGTTTCTTGATGCTGATAGAGGTAAGCCACGGCTTTCGATGGGCTGGGCTTGGTATTGGCGGTAATTAAGGGTCCGAAGTACACCTCGGGCATCGCTGCCTTCATGCCATGAGCCAGGTACTTGTCGAGTGCTGCCTGCTCGGTAATGAATTGCTGAATCATTGGGCAAGCAAAGAAACGGCTACGCTCGTCGGGGTTTTTAAGTAGCTCGACCAAGGAGGGATTCGTCCAAGTACCATTCACCTCGCGCCAGCCGCTGGTCTTAGCGCGCGCACCAAACCCAATGGCGGTGACCGCCTGCTTGATCAGGGCGTTTTGTGCGTCCCTCGGTAGCAGCGTTGATTGATCGAAGGTGGCAGCACGAACATCGCGCATGAATTCGGAGCGCACAGTGACATACAAGATAGATGCCCAGAACTGGCGCTCAACCGCTCGGTTAGGATCGAGCGCAGCCGCTAGCTCCTGCGCAAAAGTCAACTTCCAGGCAATGACTGCGGATTTGATGTCGTATTCCCAGCAGTCTCCCAGCATTGCTCGTCGCAGCGTCTTGTCCACATTCTGGACACTGGTGCCGGTGTAATACATACGCCCAAAGTCGCTTGGCTTTTTACGCATTGGGAAATACCCGCCTGTGTACTTGGCAACCGCCAGAATCATCATTGCCTGCCGGGTATAGGTCTGGATTTTGGTGGCGGATAGCTTGGTCGCTTTGGTATTGAGCCAGACGATATAGGCTTCGAGTGATCCGATATCGATGGGGACGTTGTCAAATACCTGGGCGCGCTGGTGGGCTGATAGATAAGAGAAATAGTCGGGGAACAGTTCGCTGAGTAACTTGGCGTTCGCAGCCATATCTGCGCACAGCAATGCGTCAACCTCAGCGGCGCTCTTCGCGTAACTTAGCTGCTGAGCAAGACCGGTTAAACCATCATCGATGGTGACCAAGTTGGTCAGTCGTACTTTTGAGACCAGCCCATTCAGATTGCTACCCAGCTCAACGATTTGTATGAGGTCGAGCTGTTGGGCTTTGAGCCATGCATGTAGCCGCTCTTTACCCAGTGATAGCTGCGGACCCTTATGCGATAAGTCAGCGGCTGGGATCGAATACAGGTTAAAGCGCAGCTCATAGGCACTGCGTCCACGCTGAATGGCTTTAAATAGGAGGTCTTCAAGTAATAGCCGGTATTTCTCCAAGGCTTTGTCTGCGCACTGCGGTGGCTTTGGAAACGCCTTCCTGAGCCGCTGCAGTACGATCGGGTCGATGACAATCTTGAACATGGCTGTACTTTCTAAAAAATACACACACTTATAGTAGGAAGCTGCGCTTCCCAAACCCCCGTAGTTGCCATCAATTCGAGCAAAGAGAAATTGGTCAGGAAAGAAGGAAAGAGCGATAGAAAGAGGCGAAGCCGATTCCATCCTCCGATCTTTTTTTCAACTCGAGTATCGATTACGGGGCTATCCAGCATCTGGACACACCCAAGGTGTCCAGACGCTCGACCCACAGGGTATAAACAGTGGGGTCTATTCAGCAGCGCCGCTAATGCTTTGCTCAAGCGAGACGACCGCTTGGGTCAACTCGTCGGCGTCAGCACCCATGCGCTCAGCCATTGCAGCCAAGAGCTGCTCTTCAACTGCCCGATTAAACACGTTGCCCTGGACCACTCGGTACGTGCCTGTTGTGGTGTCCGGTACGGTCAAAAACACCACAAACTTTCCCTTCTCGAACTTGGGATCGAGCTTGTCATCTTTACCGGCTGATTTAGCAGCCTTCGCCGCCTTCTTAGGCTTGGTTGGAACCCACACATGCAAAGGCTCGCGATAGGTCAGCTGTACCGTGGAGGCATGTGCCAGTGCCGTACATAGGCGACCCACCAAGCCCACGCGAGATTGCTTGGTATCACGCTGCTCGCGCGCAATCTCAGCAGCCGTTGCTGCATCGTCAGCCTGGTAGTCAAACGTGTGCTCAACCACCTTGGTGACCCCGCCGTACTGCTCCAAAAAGCCCGCAAAGCTGTCGGTGGTCACACCCAAAGCCGCTGCCTTTTCCATGGCAATCGTGTAGTTACTCCAGGTCTGGCGGGATTGGTCAGCAAAGATGTAGCGCACCACAATCGCAGCAGTCGTCGCTGCCGTGGAAACCGATGAGCCCGTACGTTGGCTAATCTGGCGAATCAACTCAGCGCGCGTCTCGCGCTTCAAGGGCGACCCATCCACCGCCGCTACATAGGCATACACCTCACCCAGCAAAGCCCATAAAGCACGGTCAGAGCGGTCCAGCACCTCAACCTTGAGCTGGGCATAGCTCGCCAGCAGGGTATTCGCCACCTCGACAGCGCCCGCCACGCCAGCTGGAACTGGTTTAGTCAGTGCGGTCTCAGCCGCCTGTGCTGCCTTGGGTCGAAACAGATTGGTCAGTGTCACCGGTGGCGCGCTAGTGGGCGCGTTGATCGGCAGGGATTGGGTCGGTACTGCCGCAAGTGTTGTAGTCATGGCAAAGCCTTTCGCAAAAGATGAATTGGGTTGAATTCCACCGAAGCGCTTTGCGGCGTTTCGATGGATCGGATTGAACCCGATCGCGAAAGAACTGTCTTTTGTATAAAATCTTAATTACCTTATTTCATATAATGTGTTTATGAATACTGACCGTAAAATCCTGAGCCTCCTGGCCAGCACCCGGCATGCAACGGACAAGGAAGAGGCTTTTTTTGACTTTTTGATAGCAAGTCCCAGCTATCAGCTTGCCCACCGGCAGCGAACAGTTGGACTAACGAAAAGCGAGAAAGGACAACTCCCAACTGACTTCAAACGGGTGTTGGAGATCTACGAACTGTGCGGAAATATCTACGAAACTGAATTCGAAGACTGGTGGGAGGAACGGGGCAGAGACTTGCTACGCGATCCAAACGATGCTGGGAATTTGATTGCCTATCCCGTGGACTTGGCACAATCGCCAAACAGACTGATCGCGGAGTTCACCGCCTTTGTCCGTCAAGCAAAAGCGGACCGATCATCCAAGCGGCGCTCGGCAATTAGATTTCTCACGAATAAAGTGCGGCTAAGCGCACTGCACGCACGATTAGCATTAGTCAACGATAAGGGTCGCATTGAGCGCAAAACCGGCAAAAAGATCTCAAATTGGCGGCTTGGGGTAGAAGTGAAGCTCAAAAGTAAATGGACAGACGAGCTCAAAACCGCCACCAAAAACACCATTGATAATCTTGAAGCGCGCACCAGTCTCGGGATATTGGTCAGCAAACATCTGAAGGAATCGTTTTACCTGGCTGAAAACGCTGCGCGCGGTGTGTTCCCGTCGCTTGAACCTATCGACACTGGTCTTTCATTCAATTACGAACAAATTTGGGTATTGTCAGCTCAGCAGATCAAGATCGCGCACAATCGCAGGCGCGAAAAAATCAACAGTGGTGTTTCCGTCCGAAAAACCTACTACGAGCGAAAAGTCAAACCCATGATCAAGCGACAAAAAGCGATTGAAGCCATGGTTCAGGCGAGGCTACTGCTGCAATCACTTTGATACCGTAATCCTAGAACCTATAAATACATGGAATAGGATCTACCCAGGATATACAACATGCGCTTTCTTGAATTTGCCCCAGCTGCAACACCCATACTGAAAATCAGTCAGCAACAACTACAACAGAAACGCTTGATTCAACAACAGCAGCAGTCAGCGGCTGCCCAAATCCCCACACCCACAGTCCCCACTTCACCACCCAAGCGGACTGTCAAGGTCTATCCCAAAGCTTGGCAACACGCTTGGGTGCAAAAGTATCTTGCTGCTCAAATAGGTCGCGATGCACAGACGGTTGAGCCAACCGAGATCGACATCATCAAAGCATTCATGCGGTATGCCGATGTTCAGCGCCAAGCCGATCAAAACTATCAACGCGTAACCGGACTATCCGACGAAGAAATAGGCTGGCGAGGTGAACACCGCTGGGTCAAACGAGACTAGACAAGTTCCACTGCCTGGCGCTTCATCTCATCATTTACATCGATATAAGCTTGAGTCGTACCGATATGCTTGTGACCCGCTAGGCTCATCAGCACCCTCACCCCAACGCCTTTACTCGCGAGATTGGTAATAAACGTTCGCCGACCCGAGTGACTGCTCGCCCCTTCGATGCCAGCGCCGCGATAGAGACCATAAAAATGCTGCGCCAGTGTATTGGGCGTGAAGCCAGTTGCACGCTTTTGGGTAGCGAACAACTTTTGGTCTGCGGCTGTTTGCGGAAACCGAGCAAGGTAAGCCGCGAGCTCGCGCTTGAGCTTGATATTGATAAACACCACCCGACCAAAGCGTCCTTTGGTCTGCCCGGGATCAAGCCTAACTTCATCGCGGATATGCCCGAGCCCATCGACAATATCGCCGTAGCGTAAGTTGGCGACCTCCCCTACCCGCAGCCCAGCGTAATAGGTTGTTAATAGCATCACACGATTACGTAATGCATGAGGGCGCGTTGCAAGGTAATCCAGCACTCGGCGCAATTCTTGGGCTTGAAGGGTTTTTGCTTGCTTGGGCATGTGTGCGTCCTTTCTAACCAAATCTTAAACACATACACAGCGTAATTTCTTTGCTTTGTTTGGACGACCAATTTTTAGCGGAATACCCTTAAAATGATTCCTTCCAAAATTCAATGACTTAGCACTGCTCAGCAAAAAACCACATCAAACATGCATTTGATGTGGTTCTAGACACCAGCGATCTCGTTGCAAAATCAACAGCCACAACAGTCAACGTGGTTGTTAAACTCGTAGGATGATTGCCACATTTCTGTGCACGCCGATACAACCGAGTTGTTGGGCGCTGATCTGTTGCGAAACTGAGCCGTTGTCCACAGCTTATGTGGATAACTTGCGATGCTGTACAAGCCCTACACGCTGTTTTTTAAGCAGCGCAACCTAGAATACCCAGCGCCTATACAAACGCGCTGTAGGGCTTTTAAAACGGTGCTAACCACCAACGCGCTAGTATTACAAAAATCATAGCAATTTAATTACTAATACTTCTCGTGTAGTATTTGTGGGGCGACCGTAGAGACTAGCCCAGAAGCGATTGGGCTTAGATTAATCCGAAGGAGAAGCTGCGATGGAATTTTCAACACTGGTTTACCTGGTGCTAGCAGCGCTGATTGTTATTTCGCTAAAGTTTGCGATCAATATCGTTCCACAAAGCGAGAATTGGGTAGTCGAGCGACTGGGCAAATACAACCGTACCCTTGGCGCAGGCTTGCAGCTCATCGTACCCTTTGTTGAAACAATCCGATATCGAGTGTCGGTGCAAGAAACCCAACTGCCCCCGGACCCTATTCGAGCAATAACACAGGACAATGTGCAGATTGATATTCGGCTAGCGATCTTGTACCGGATCATCGATCCATCCAAGTCGAAATACCGCATCGAAAACCTCTCGGCTGGCATCAAAACTGTTATCGAGGGTACGGTCAGGAGCTTAATCGGAAAAACTGACCTTGATGGTGTACAAACCAATCGAAGAACGATCGTCACAGAAATTGAATCCGAGCTTAATCATATCGCCGACGAATGGGGAATTAAGCTGACTCGCGTGGAGGTGACCGAAGTCGAAGTTGATCAGTCGACGCGTGAGGCAATGCAAATCCAGCTAAATGCAGAGAGAAAACGGCGTGGGCAAGTTACATCTGCCGAGGGGGAAAAGCAAGCAGCACAACTAAAGGCAGATGCGGATCTCTACACCGCACAAAAACAAGCTGAAGCAAAAAAGATCCTAGCAGACGCAGAAGCCTATGCAGTCAAAGTTGTTTCTGAAGCAATCGCAAACGGCGGACAGAGCGCGATCGACTTTGAGGTGAAAAAAATTCAAGCAAAATCGGTGACAGATATCTCATCTGGATCAAATACCAAGCTGGTTGTTCTACCAACCGATATCGTATCTGCTCTGAGTGGTGGCATCGAAAAACTTATAAAGTGACGCCGTCATGAAGTACTATCAAATATCGCTGATCCTGACCTTCGTACTGGTCATTTGTGAAATCTTTACGCTCACACTTATTTGCCTAGGCTTCGCAGCTGGTACGCTGTGCGTTGCGATCGTTCAGTTTTTGACGAGCTCTTTTTCTCTAAGTCGTGATGTCATTGTGTTTGCTATTGGGTCTTTTGTTGCGATTGTGATCCTTCGCAAGTACTTCAGAACAAAATCGGACCAAACACTGCTAACGGAAGATGACATCAACAAATATTAAACTTCTGTCGTTTCTGCAGAATTATCAAGACCAAAGAAAATCCTAACTACATGATGTGATTTCTGTGGGGTTCTGACCGCAATCTGGCAAATGCTGATTAAATAAGGCAGATTCCGGTCGTCCGCTCGACAAAAGCGTCATAACTTGTGTGTGCAGTACAACTCTACAAGGAGCACACATGAGTACCCTCAACGCACTAAAACTTGTCGCCAGCAAGAAAAATCGCACCATCTCGCCAGTAGCGCATCGCCGCAATAAACTCGCTGCCAAAATCCACGAGCAAATTGAGCTTTGCGAAGCACAGCGCGCCGGTGAAATCTACGCCCCCAAGCGTCTACGCACGGTCACCAATAAACAGACTGGCGAGCGAGTAACCATCGAAGCAGTCAAGCGCGTAAAGGAATGGTTTTGGATTAATGATGCGGGCAAGATCAATCTCTCGGTCAAGTATGGCAGCAAGGTGCTTGAACTAGCCAAGGGAAAAAATGCGATAGAACTAGCGTCGGGCGAAGAGCTGATAACGACGCTGCAGACGCTTAAGGCAGCAACGCTTGCTGGCGAACTCGATCCACAAATTGAGGCAGCGAGCGGGGCACTAAGGGCTGGGTTTGCCAAATAGTATTTCGAGACGATTGGCCCTCGTGCCAATCGTTTCATAAGTACTAACATGCCAAATCAGTTTACTGATAAGACTTTGATAACTAATTCGTGCAATGAGCCCTCTTAAGAGTGACTTCCCTGAGGTAGACATTTAGTCATTAATTCCATACCATATCATTACCCGAGGTTGCTTGCCCGAGTGAATTTGGCTTACACATAACGTTGAGTACTTGCCATGAAACGAATCTTTCTTGCCGCAGCACTGCTCATCCCGATGACCTCCGCTACGGCTCAAGAATGGAACGATCCAATGGCCAGATTTGATGCCAAAAAGAACAAATACGGTGCGATACAGTTAACATGGGTTTATGTTGACAATATCAATCAAGCTTGTGAAAAGGAAAGTCGCCACAGAGGGCTCGGGGGTATCGGTTATAGCGTAGAAGCTTGTAGTTTTTGGGTAGATAATCATTACACAATTATTACTAAAAAACGACCAAACGGTCACGAACTAGGACACGAAGTAAGGCATTGTTTCCAGGGAAACTATCATTGACGAGTAACGCGTCTTAAGTAACTTAGTCACTAGTCAGTAAATGGAATGCGAATGAATATGGGGATCGTTGATCCGGTGGAAGCGCTTGGGCTTGTATTACTAATAAGGCTGGTTAAAAAACATTAGGCCACATGCAAATCCCAAATACAATTGTCAATGCTCAACTGGTTGCAATGTATATTGCAATGATAGTGACGTGCGCTGGATGTGCTAGTAAGCCCTACCCGATCGCCTCTACGGTCGAAAAGCTATTCGGAATTGAGCGAAAAGTGGAGCCTGATTTCGAGTCATATACAACAATGGTTGAGCAAGCTAGGCTAGCTGAGGAGGCCAAGCAAAAGCGCATTGCAGAAGCCATACGACAGCGCGAAGCTCGAGAACGCGAAATAGCAAATCCGAAGCGTTCGGCACAGTAATCCCGTAAAAAATCAGCCACAAACGTAAGTCAAAAGCTGTTAATCATAGGCACGACTGGTAAAAACCCGACTAGGGACTGAAAGACGTCGCCCTAACCTTAACTCATTTTGGGGGACTTGAGATTCTTCTGATCAATGATCAACTGAAAGAACCACACATGAAACTATATCGCTGTGTCTTTACTTTGCTCCTGGTTGGCTTTTGCTCAACATCTCAGTCGGGGGTTGCATTGATTGAGGGCGGCAATCAAGCCGTAGTGTCAGATGATGGCTTGGGCGTGGAGCTGAAATTTGACGCCAGTGGACAACTGCTAAGTCTTAAGTCGACCTTCTTCCATCCAGTGGATTTTCCTGACCGTCGTGGAATAAACAAGGCTTACATAATCGCTGAAGAAAAAGCCAAGGCCAATATTGCTCGATACATGCGACAAGTTTCTAGTTCAGATCGTACTTTGCGTGAAGTTGATGAGAGTCTCAGTACCGCAAGCCGGACTTCTGGCACCCAGGGCGCATCTTGGACGAAAGAAAATACACGCAAGGTCGTAGAAAGTTTAGAGGAAGTGACTGGAAGTAGTGCTCAAGCAGTCCTAAGAGGTGTGCGAATTATTGAGCGTTCTTATGATGAGAGGTCCGAAGAAGTAAAAGTCGTTGTTGGAATTAATCGTCAGAGCATGGCTGGTGCGGACCAGCTCGACCAATCAATGAATCGTTCAGGTTCGAGCTCAAGACCAGAATCAGGTTCAAGCGAGCCCCAATCATTCCCGGCGAAGCCCTCAGAGCGGCGGCGCGCCGCTGACGCGGATAAGTTCTAACTATCAGACGAGTAAATCATGGGGCGCGTATGGTTCTGTTTGATCGTGGTTTGGACTGCAATTTTAGTTGGTTGCGCCGAAATTCCCCTCAACAACGTAACCGTTTTAGTGACCGGTGTGGGAACAACTGCGGAGGAGGCTCGCCGAGCAGCATTCCGCGATGCGGTTCAACTAGCGTACGGCTCGCTGAATCTATCGGAGCGTAGGGTTGTTGAAGACAAATTATTCGAGGATGACGTCTCATATGCTCGGGGAGTGATCGACAGCTTCCGGGAGATCTCGCGGACCGTGGACCCCAAAGACGGCCTTCACCGAATTCATATGTCAGTAACCGTTTCGCCAACAGCAATTGAAAGACGCCTTCTTGCATCGCAAGACAGCCGGGCAGTGAGTGGAAATGAAATCCGTCGGCAGATAGACAAAGGGCAGCAGCAAATACGCTCCGAAATCGACCGCGACATCGCTGCTCGTAGGCTATTTGAGCATGTAGCCAAAGGGATGGCTACGAAGTTATTCGACGTGAAAGCAGGTCAAGTAGAGACTGTTCGGAACGGGTCCAAGATTTCAAACATCGTTGAGGTAACCGTTTCTATAAATGCAAAAATGTTACAGTCCCTTTGCGCGGCAACCAAAGAATACGAAAGAGCACGCACTGAGGAGCTACCCACGCGAAAATACAAGATGGGCTACCTATCTATTCAACATGCGTACGACTGTTCAGTTGAAGCCGATGTTGACCCGATACTTTTGGAGCATATTGCACAAGACCTCAATAATCTGGGTATCTGCCTCAATTTGGAGGATGGCGCAGGGCAGCGCCTCGGAAGAATTTTCTACAAGCCACAATCGCCTCATTTGGTAAATCCTGCCATCAGATACGATGGTCCGTATATTGATAGAGGCGCCTATTTATTCCGCGGCTACTATAACCGTGACGAGTATCAGCTGGTGATCATCCTGGTTCGTAAGGCTTGGGGCAATGACGAAACGTTTCGGCTTGAACTACCGAATATGTCTGGTCCGCAGCTCCAGCGTCTGTCAAAGATCACTGCGGTTCTCTCGACTCATGAGGGCTGCGCGTAGCGCTAAGTCGGAGCCAACTCCCTTGGCCTTGTCTCTCGTTAATTCGTTTTCCAAGGGATTTAAAAAATTGTACAACTTTCCTAGATAAGTGTTTAAAACGCTGACGGACAAGCGGAACAAAAATTTTTTTCGGCGCTGAAACCAAGTCGGCTAAGCAGCTCAGAAACTTCAACGATACGAAAACCTGCTTCAGTCTGATATTCACAATTCATTTCGGCGATCTGTCTATTCCCTTTATAAACATTTAGCGAATTCGACATTCCTTGCAACGATGAGAGAACATATAAAAATTCGCCATTCTTGAAAATTATATGCTCTACCCATTGAGTAATCGCAGGACCGATCCTCTCGTGGCTGGTTTTTGGAGGTGGTGAGCCACCATTTGGTAGAGATATTTCGATCTGCCCTAGCCTTCCGAATCTATAGATTATTTTTCTATTATCGGCGTTCGACTGGCACAACGAGACATATTTTCTGTTGGCCTCAAGCCGACAGCTGAACAGATTTCTCTCATTTGCAATACAGAGATCGCTGGCTGTCGAGATCGAACAAGTCAATGTAAGCAGTAAAAAAATACACTGTCGCATAGTCAAATCCCGAGTAATACTTTAAATTTGCTTCGGTAATCGTCCCATTTTTAACGGTCGGTAGAAGTAGCGTTATGCAGCCATGGCAAGCCGCTGCATCGGTGCAATACCGCCCAAGGTCCGCGTGCCAATTGTTTTATAAGTACTAACATGCCAAATCGATTTACTGATACAGCATTGACAACTAATTCATCTAATGCGCTCTCTTAAAAGTAACTTCCTTGAAATAGACATTTAGTCATTTATTTCATACCATCTCATTACCCGAGGTTGCTTGCCCGAATGAACTTGGCTTACCCATAACGTTGAGAACTTGCCATGAAACGAATCTTTGTCGTCGCAGCACTACTCATCCCAATAAGCTCCCCTACGGCCCAAGAATGGGCCGACCCAATGGCCAAGTTTGATGCAAAAAAGAACAAGTATGAAACTGTGCAGCTGACCTGGATTTATGCGGACAATATCAATCAGGCATGCGACCAAGAAAGTCGCCGTAGAGGGCTCGGGGGCATTAATATTAGTGTAGAAGCCTGTAGTTTTTGGCAAGGCAGTGTCTGCACTATCATAACCAAAAAACGACCAAACGGGCACGAACTAGGGCACGAAGTTCGGCACTGCTTCCAAGGAAACTATCATGGCAGTGGTCCGACTCCCTACAGTGTCAAAAAAGGTCAGCCGCCATCAAGATTTTCTGGACAAGCGAATTAAGTCAAGCCGATCAGTGGCTCGCTAGCGCCAATTACCCATGAGGATAAAGGGTGCCCAGTAGTACGGGTGAGCGTACTTGGCCTGCTTCTGCAAACTCAACTGCGCCTGCCGTAATGCTTCGATCTTAGTAAGCTCTTGCGTCTTACGGTTGCGATACACCGCTGCCATTAACAGCGATGTGCTGTTATCTTCCACCGGCCACAGCGTGGCAATCACCGCCTTGGCCCCTTTTTGTTGCGCGATTACCCCAAACCCCTCAATTTCACGTCCCTTCTCATCCCGGCCGCCACCTAAACCCGTCTCACAGGCTGATAGCGTGAGCAAATCGACTCCGCCAAATTGATAATCTCCCGTCCGAAACGCTCCCAAATTCAGCTGACTGCCATCTCCCAGTAACAAGAACGAATTCAACTCCGTCCCCGGGCTAAACTGAAAATGACTGGCAATATGCACCACCGGTAAACGCTGACGGCCTACCGCTTGCAACTGCTGTGCCGTAAACGCCTGGTCCAGATAGATCTCGCCCGGGATCGCCGGACCCATGATGTTATGGAGCTCGTCGCGCACCGCCGGTAATGCCTTTAAATCCCCATGCGCCTGCGTGACCCCAAGACCCGCACCCGTCCACACCGACAGTGAGGATTCCTTGAGCTTGTGCCGTGTCACCGAGGTATAAGTTGGCAATGTGTAGCGAGTCACCAAGTACGCCTTACCATCATGCAGGGCCGCAAACGGTACATAGCGCAAGGCACCATCCCCGGCAATCATGACCGTGCGGATTCCCGCTTGCGCCAAATCCACAGCCATCGGCGCAAACAACAACTGGTATAGCTCCTCAGCTAGTTTCTGTGGGTTGCCCCTCGGATGCTTTAAAAGCAGCAGAAACTGTTTGATCTTGAGATTAAGCTCCTTGGCGACAATCTTGGTGTTGTACGCCTTCTGAAGTCGGGCGGTCGTCAGCAACATGCCCAACTGGCTATCGGTCATGAAATACTGCACCAGTGCTACCTCATCGCCCAAGGCTTGAAGAATCTCGCGAGTTTCGCCTTGAGCTGTCTGACTGAGTTGTTCCACATCAGCTGAGCGCTGCTGCATGCTGGCTGCCACCATGGCTTTGAGCTCGCCCATGAATTGGGTAAATGCTTGATTGGCCACCTTCAGGTCTGACTTGATTTGTGCCAGGCGCTGCCGTTGTGCTACGGTCAATTCAGCTGCCGGGATCTTCTCCAGAGTTTGCTCTTCCTGATTCAGGCCAAACAGCCGATCGGCAACAGCGCGGTACTGCGTAATCCAAGCCTGCTCGGTGGGCGTGGTTTGGATCTTGTGACGCACTAGATCCTTGGTCTCGCTGCGACGAATGAATTCAAATAACTCGTCTTCCTTTAACAGCTCCAAAACCGCTTGCGCCTCGTCCAATCGTCCTTGCTCAGTCAAAATTGAAGCTAGATCCTGGTACACCGTCTCCACCGACCGGGTATAACTCTCCAACTCGTCACTACCAATCCGACGCACGCGCTCTCGGGTCGATTGCCGCACATTCACCGCCAACTTGTAAAACGTGATCGCTAAATCGGGTAATTCCTGCTGACGATAAAAATCACCCAGACCCTGGTAACCGTCACCCGTATCAGGATGCTCACCACCCGCCACCTTCTCTCGAATCGCTAATGACCGCTCATACAGCGGCAGCGCTTCGTCG
>JAIXQK010000066.1 GCA_027485795.1 Oxalobacteraceae bacterium | reverse complement strand
GGTGCGGGGAACCTGAAGTTTGGTGCCTCGGAGGCGGTGGAGGTGCAGTTAGTGGGCCTGTCGGGGATTGATACGCAAGCCGAACTCAGTGCACTCATGAATCGAGTGACCCTAGGGTAATCGGTAATAAAGCGAGTTCGGCCCATTGGTACGGGGAATAGATGGGATTCACTATTCTAGAATTGATGGGCGCTGTACGTTGAAATGTTAATATAAATTTTTGTCAAAATTCTTATCATGAGCGCCGCCTTAGAGGCTGAAGCCTCTACCTTTGACCATGCACCCGGCAAACCTGCGAGGGTGTTATTGCGTGGGGCAGGTTCCGAATACGGGAAACAGTTGAGCGGTTTATCGCATATTGCTGCGATAAATGTTACATCTAGCTATGGCGGACAATTATTCTTTGGCTCAGAAGTGGCGTTGATTGCGCCGCCCTCATTAAGCGAATCACACAATCGGGGGCAAGTTGGTACTGTAGATGATTCAGTGGCAGAAAAAAAAATGTCTGAGAGTCTTCTCAAATCCTCGACCCCAGACGGCATGTTTCATCAACATGCGATGAAATTGCAGCCAGGACTACAAATCGACGATCAATCGACCATTTATCGCGAAGATATGTCATCCAGCGAAATTCCGCTATATAAAAGTCAGAGCGGCAACGAAAGTCTCCACATGGCTTCCTTGGATTTAAATGGCCTGAAGTTAGTAGTTGAAAATTTAGCAGCTAGCGCAAACTTTAATCAATTCCATTTGCCTATTCCCTCGTTGCCGGTTGATAGTCAAACAATGGCATCTTCATTGTCATTTTCGGGGCCATCTATATCCGACTTTCAGAGGAGAAAAGAATTGCCGGTCGAAGATCTAGTTTCAGTATCATCGGTTTCGAAAGAAAATTATTCATACTTTAGTTTCGCATCGAATTTGTCAGCAATAAAAAAAAATGAAAACACTGATATTGAAGACACTCTTATCTCTGATGCTTTGAATAGCCTAGATGCTAGGAACTTCAATCAAGTCGAATTTATTATTTACAATGGATTGGATAATGCAACATTGATTGGTAATGCATCCGATAATACGTTAATCGGTAGTACCGGAAACGACACGCTGAATGGATCTGGTGGAAATGATTTGTTGTTTGGAGGCTCAGGTCGTGACGTATTTGTTTTTGATGCTAATGATGGCAATGATCAAATAGCTGATTTTTCTGTAGGTGACAGACTTAAATTTAAAGGGGCGGTTTCCTTGAGTCAGCTTGCCATTAATGACACTGATATCGGTCAGCAGGTTCGGTTTGGATCAACAACTGTTGAAATTCTCGGATCCTCTGGGCTTTCGCTAGGAATTGACTGGATTATGTTGTCTCGTTAAAAATAAATAAATCATACGCTACGAGCGAAAAATCGTACGTAGTTTTAATTTGAAAATCCTTCTATTCTATGTGATTTTTATTCGAGCCCAAAAAGACTCGAGCATCCTTGCTCACATACAGTTTGCATCGAGCCATTAAAATTGCCAGTAAAAAAGACGACGCTGCCCCAGTTTTTCGAGCTATGGAAAAATTAAGTGGAATATGAATTACCTTTTTGTTCACCAAAATTTTCCGGGGCAGTTTAAACATATTGCTCCTACCTTGGCCAAGAACAAGGAAGACTGTGTAGTTGGTTTTACGATGAATACCTTTGCGGGCCCAGCGAATATGCGGGTAATTAGTTACAAAGCCGCTAGAGGAAATGGTAGGGACACGCACGATTTATTGCGCGAGTTTGAAGCTAAAGTAATTAGAGGCGAGTCGGCATATCAGGCAGCGCTTGATCTAAAAAGATCCGGTTTTCGTCCGGATGCGATCATTTCCCATCCGGGTTGGGGCGAAAGTCTTTTTTTAAAAGATGTATGGCCTGACGCAAAATTGGGAATTTACTGTGAATTTTTCTATAAATTTAGTGGCGCAGACGTTGGTTTTGATCCGGAGTTTCTCCAATCAGCAGATAACATGGCGCGATTAATACGCATGAAGAATATCAACAATATTCTTCATATGGATATGGCCGATTCAGGTATCTCTCCAACTAGCTGGCAGGCTAGTACTTTCCCTGATCATTTCCGTCGACGAATAAGCGTCATACACGATGGGATTGATACCGATACGGTAGTGCCTAGGGACGATGCCTTCGTTAAGATAAACGGTACGCTTCGTCTCGACCGGTCTCGAGAAATCATTACTTTCGTTAATCGCAATCTGGAACCTTACCGCGGGTATCACGTTTTTATTCGAGCTTTACCTGAGATCCTTAAATCGAGACCAAACGCACACGCCATCATTGTGGGAGGAGATGGTGTCAGTTACGGACGCGCTGCGCCGGCTGGTACTACTTGGAAACAAGTTTATCTCAATGAGGTGAAAAATGATCTTGACCTCTCACGAGTTCACTTTGTTGGAAACCTCAGTTATGCAAATTTTGTAAGTCTGTTACAAGTTTCGGCAGTACATGTCTACCTAACATACCCGTTCGTGCTGTCTTGGAGTCTTCTCGAAGCGATGAGTGCTGGATGTGCGATTGTTGGCAGCGACACTCCGCCGGTAAAGGAGGTAATTTCGTCCGGTCTGAATGGTGTTCTCGTCGATTTTTTTGATCGCGAAGCGCTTGTTGCTCGGGTAGTTGATTTACTTGCTGATGCAGAGCAGCGCCGAGCCATGGGCTCCAACGCAAGGAAATTTGTGGTCCAAAACTATGACCTTAAATCCGTGTGTTTGCCCAAGCAATTGCGATGGGTTCGTCAACTTGCGGAGAAGAGCAACTGAAGTTGTAAAAAGAACATTTTGGGCATGACTTTTTGGGCAAGTAGATTTTTCGATGTTGGCTGATAGAAATCCAAATAACTCTATGATTTTAATTGGAATATCAGGCAAAATTGCATTATGGAAAATCCTGTTTCCCGTGCACCCGCTAGCGGACAAAGCACTAGCCCACTAGCGCTTTCCCTCCTTTCCTGCCGATCGGCATTCATCCACGTGGGTGCCTTTAGTGCGTTCATCAATCTACTTTGGCTTACCCCGTCCATCTACATGATGCAGGTATACGATCGGGTATTGGTCAGTCGTAGTGATGTCACGTTACTGTTTTTGACGTTGGTTGCCGCTGGACTTTTTGCTGTGATGGCACTGCTGGAGTGGGTTCGCAGTCAAGTATTAGTCCGAGTCAGTAATAATCTGGACGCTGCGTTATCTGGACCGGTCTTCACCAGCACCTTTTTAATGAATCTTAAGGGTGCGGGTACAAGTGCTTCTCAGTCACTGAGCGACTTGGCAACGGTAAGGCAATTCCTTACTGGCGCGGGATTGTTCGCATTTTTTGATGTTCCGTGGCTACCGATCTACTTGTTGACGATTTTCGTTGTCAACATGTGGATGGGCTGGTTTGCATTAACTGCGATCATGGTGCTTGGGCTTTTGGCTTGGGCAAATGAGGCGGTCACCCGGAAGCCATTGTCCGACGCAGGCAAGCTTGCCACCGTGTCATCGGAACAGGCGACCAACCAATTACGGAACGCAGAGGTAATACGTGCCATGGGTATGCTACCAATGCTCAGTTCACGATGGCTTGTAGTACACAATAAATATTTGATGCTACAAAGTCTTGCTAGCCAAAAAGCTTCTGTGATAACAGCTCTCACTAAATTTTTCCGCATCTTGACCCAGTCACTCATATTAGGTTTGGGCGCATTGTTGGTGCTCGAGGACAAAATGTCAGCAGGGCTGATGATTGGCGGGTCTATTTTGCTAGGACGCGCCTTGGCTCCTCTTGAGCAACTAATTGGCGTATCTCGACAATTCATCGCTGCTCGGCTTGCCTACAGGCGCCTTGATTTTTTGTTGAAGCAAGAAACAATGCCTGATATCGTCGTTCAACTCCCAGCACCTACCGGTGCTCTTCAGGTGAAAGCGGCAACTGCGATACCTCCTGGATCTCGCGTGCCGGTGCTTGCAGAGGTAAGTTTTGACCTAGAACCCGGTGACGTTCTGGTTGTGGTCGGACCGAGTGGATCCGGAAAATCTTGTCTAGCCCGACTTTTGGTCGGTGTTTGGCCGGCCGCGGTTGGCAAGGTGAGACTGGATGGCGCTGACATTATGCAGTGGAGTCCCGCCCGACTAGGTCCCTTTTTAGGGTATCTCCCGCAGGATGTTGAAATTTTTGAGGGTACTATCGCAGAAAATATCGGCCGATTTACCAATACGGATTCTGACAAAATCATTGCTGCAGCGAAGGCGGCAGACATTCATGAGCTAGTTCTGCAAATGCCAAATGGGTATGAAACGTATATTGGCGGGGCAAATGGATATCGATTGTCAGGCGGTCAGCAGCAGAGGATTGGATTGGCTCGAGCGCTTTATGGAAACCCATCGTTGGTTGTGCTAGACGAGCCAAACTCAAACCTAGATCAGGTTGGTGAGCAGGCTTTAGTTGAAGCACTTGTCGGTTTGAGGCGTCGCTCTGCGACTGCAGTAGTAATTACACACCGTACCAATATCTTGCAAGTTGCCACCAAAGTGTTGGTGCTATCGGCCGGGCGCGTAGCAGCTTTCGGCCCGCCTGATAAGGTACTTAACGCAGGCGGGGCTCGCGTCGTGTCTGGCGGCCGCTGAAGAACAAATGTCTACTGAGAGCATACCCGCGCAATCGACGTTAACTGACTGGTCCACTTACGTTCGACTTGGTTGGGCAGTACTACTTCTTGGACTGGGTAGTTTCTTTCTCTGGGCAGTGTTGGCACCCCTAGACAAGGGAGTGCCGGTACTTGGTACCGTGATCGTATCCGGACAAAGACAGATTGTCCAAAGTCCGAATACGGGTGTCGTAGAAAAAATTTTAGTTAAAGAAGGACAGCAAGTTGCTAAGGGAGAAATTCTTATCCGAATGTATCCCCAGTTTGCAGAGGCAGCAGCTGATGCATCACTGGCTTCCTATAGCATGGCAATGCTGACTAAGGAGCGTTTGAACGCTGAACTTACTGGTGAACCGCTGGTGAAGGTGCCTGCACCTCTCAACCGCTATGCAAATGACAAAGCTCTGCACGCTCAATTTCTTGTTCAACAGCAGCTGTTGTCTGACCGTCTTCGCGTCCATGCAGCAGAAATTGCTGGCTTTAACGAATCTTTAATCGGGTTAAACCAACAGAAAAGTGCCCTCTCAGACAGTCACGAAAGCAAGTTACGCGAAATCAATCTTCTTGAAGATCAAAAAAATCGGCTTCGATCTCTGGTAGAGAAAGGTTTCGCTTCTCGCGCAATGCAAGATGAAACCGAACTAAAGCTCGTTCGAGTTCATGGAGAGATTGCGGAGCTACAAGCTAACCTGCGGCGGATTGACACGCAGATAGCAGAAAATAAAAATAACAGAGATCGAAGAGAGAGCGAGAGAAAGCAAGAAATAAAATCCCTCCTCCTCGATGCGCAGCGCGACATCGAGAATTTTAAAGGGCAGTTGGGAAATGCGGAAATTAATTTGGGATTTACTGATATCAAAGCTCCGGTTGCTGGTTTGGTGCTTGGCCTGGGTGTCACAACTCCGGGTGCGGTGTTATCACAAGGTGCCAAGCTTATGGATATCGTACCCAATCACAGTACGCTAGTCGTTGAGGCTCAAGTGCCTGTGAGTTTAATTGATCAGGTTCAAATTGGGTTACCGGTCGAGCTAATGTTTTCTGCTTTCCAGAAGAACAAAACACCTCGTTTGACAGGAAAAATTTCTGTTGTTGGTGCTGATAGACTGACTGAACAGCGGACTGGGGTACCCTACTACCCGGTAAATGTTGAAATCGATTCAGAGAGTCTGATTAATTTGGGCACTAATGAACTGCGGCCTGGTATGCCGGTAGATGTATTTATTAAGACGGGTGAGCGAACATTCGCCAGCTATGTGATGAAACCCATTATGGATAGAATAAAGACCTCCCTAAGCGAAGAGTAAATCGGTGAATGATCTGCTTCCAGGAATCCGGCTTCCGTAAGCCGGACAACTAGTAGCTGAGGCAAAATTACTAGTAGCTTAGGCAAGATTTGGTGTAGATAGCTAAACAGAATTTTGTTTTTCTGAATCAATCTAATAGGTACCTCCCCGATGATAAATTTGCGGAACACTGGCTATGAGTAATTGGACTTCCGGTTATGTTGCCGATATCGGCTATACCTTTGGATATTATCCAGAGTTGAGTCCGCTTCGCGCAAAGTTGGCTTTTCTAGACGCTGGTTTGGTTTTCCCCGATGTTATCAATGCCTGCGAGCTAGGCTTTGGTCAGGGGGTTAGTGTCAATATCCATGCTGCTGCTTCCGGCACTCAATGGTTTGGTACAGATTTCAATCCGTCACAGGCGTCATTTGCTAACGAACTTTCCGCTGCATCGGGTGCGCCTTGCCGTTTATCTGATCAGGGATTTGCGGAATTTTGTCTTAGAGACGACTTGCCGGAATTTGACTTTGTCGGCTTGCACGGTATCTGGAGCTGGATATCCGACGAGAACCGTTCCATCATCGTAGACTTTATTCGGAAAAAATTGAAAGTCGGTGGTGTTCTGTACGTATCGTACAACACGCTACCCGGTTGGGCGCAGATGGTTCCGCTGCGTCATTTACTCACCGAGCATGCCGAAGTGATGGCAGCGCCTGGGCGCGGCATCGTATCCCGTATCGATGCGGCTATCGAATTTGCGGAAAAGTTATTCGAGCTGAATTCCGGTTTCGCACGAGCTAACCCGCCCGTAGTTGATCGTTTGAAACAGATTCATCGGCAAAACAGGCACTACCTCGCACATGAATACTTTAATCGTGATTGGCATCCGATGCATTTCTCGGATATGGCCAGTTGGCTCGAGCCAGCGCGGGTGAGTTATGCGTGTTCAGCTAATTTCTTTGACCATGTACGTGCATTCAACCTAACCCCTGAGCAGTGGAGTTTTATTCAAGATATCCCAGACCAAGATTTCCGAGAAACGGTGAAGGACTTCATGGTAAATCAACAATTTCGACGCGATTATTGGGTCAAGGGACCAAGGCGATTGAGTCCTGTTCGTCAGCTCGAGGAACTAAGCCGACTACAGTTCGTGTTGCTTACGCCTCCCGAAGAGGTGTCCTTGAAGGCGCAAGGCCCATTAGGCGATGTCAATCTAAACGAAGAGATTTACCTTCCTATCATCAAAGATCTGGCCGATCATTCTCCTGTGAGTCTCGGGGAGTTGTTTGAGAGGGGGCGCCAGCGCGGAGTGTCCACGGGGATTGTTCTACAAGGAATCCTGATCATGATGGGACGCGGTGACCTTTCTCTCGCTCAAGCTTCGGAGGAAATTACGGTTGCCAAACAGTTCACCGAACCACTGAACAAAGACTTAGTTGAGAGGGCTCGTTGTGGCGGGGACCTCAACTATTTGGCCAGTCCGGTTACCGGTGGTGGCATTCCAACTTCCCGGGCTGAGCAACTTTTTCTGGGAGCCATATCCCGCGGCAGAACAAACCCGGACGAATGGGCAGAGGACGCATGGGCATCAATAGCTGCTTTGGGGCAAAGGCTGGTAAAAGATGGAAAAAGAATTGAAACTACGGAAGAAAATTTGTCTGAACTAAAAGCTCAGGCAAAAAGTTTTTCGATTAAAAAGTTCGATCTTTTCAGGAATTTGCATATTTGCTAAGTGCGGCAGTTTCAGTCACGAACCTCAAGTCTTTTAATGCTAGCTTGCTACGATAGCTTCCGGCAGAAAATAAGAATCAGGCGGCGCTTCACTTTGAAATTGCGGGCAGTAAAGTTCTGGCCGCAAGAGGCGGTGGAGATGTAACTTGTGGGCAAGCTGGGTATTGATACGCGGGCCGAACGCACTTAACTTACGGATTAATTAACCCAAGGGCAAAGCGGTAGAACACCGTCTAACATGGCGCCCCCAGCTGTCATGTGGTTAACGGAACAAAGAATTTCGTGCCAAATAGTATGCAATCTAGCCAATTGATCGGATTTGCGAGAGCTTCGAGGTCGTTATCACGACCTCATCAACAAGGAGTTATGCCGCTATGCAGACAAATTTTGCCGATGCAATCTTGAATGTGGTCGTTACGGGCAATCTAGTTCGGTTGGATTGGGGCACGGTAGTGCCAGAAAAGACTAATGTCGATAAGCAGCAACTGCGTGCGACCCCAACGTTTCAGCTAGTTATGTCGATAGAAGGGTTCACCCGGGCATTCTCGATGCAGGAGCAGTTAATGAAGAAACTTTTGGCGGACGGTGTGCTGAAAGCTGAGCCATCAGCAATTGCAAAAAATGAGGGAGCCGCTGCTGGTTCAGCATAAGCCCGAGAAAGTTTTGGTCGACAACATTAGGGCGACGCTGATCGCACTATGGAAGCCGTTTTGCAGGTTAGATTTTGGGGCGCATTTAAATCAATGCCTCAAGCCTGACCTTAAATCGTCACTGTGCGCCTTGCTCGTTAACTGCTGACTGCGAAATTTTGCCTTAGCTCGGCTCAACAATGTTAATAAATTGATAACTACCGATCCGGGGGGGCTCGTTTCTGACTACTCGTTCCTCGAATTGTTCTCCTGCCCTATGGTGATGATTAATTTTGCGGTCTCGCTTCGCTAATTTACGGGTTATGAGTTTTCTGTTTGCGATAAAGAGGGAAGTCTTTTCAGACCACACTGCATGGCGCATTGGAGTCGCTTGCAAGCTTGGACATTATCACCACACATTGATTTTCAAAAAACTAAGAATTAAAAAAAACTTGACGTCTTACACTATTAGATTTATCACTATACCCAAGAAAAATTCGATTCCAACAGATACTATTTTGATACTTGCGTAAGGATGGATTTTTAGTAGTGAAGCAGGAGTTAACGCGAAGGTCTTAGCTCTGAAGAACAGATGAACCGCTCACACTAAAAAATGCTTAGTTTCAGTTTGTAAAAGGCCCATCTTTAAGCGAGTAATCGTTGACCGTTCCTCGAAAATATCATCAACGATCGCCCTTATTCGAGCGTAATGAAATTTAATTTTCAGCAATTTTTGTATTTTAAAGAAAATAGGAAGTAATCCCATGGGCTTTTACCTCAGTTTTTATGATTTAAAGGGTATCGCGGACGACGGTCAGGTGACTGCAAGCGAGTTGCTTCCGCTGGTCAGCAACCGGCTCAACGGGAACGGCTCTCCAGACGATGGTACGGAGGGCTGGACTACTGCTTTTGTTGACTTGATGCAGTACAGCTTTACTGAGACTACGCCAATTTTGATGACAGCGCCGGCAGAAGACGCAACGTCGGTGATGTTGACGGCGGGTACGCTCAAAAATTCTGATGGTTACTCCCTGAGCTTGACAACGGCGAGTGCCAGTTCCCTTGAAACGTTGTCCAAAACGGGCGGCAACTACAGTGATTCAGCTGCACTCAAATTCTCGCTGACGGCGCCTGGCGGTGTGACATTTAGCATTGATTTTTCTGGCAGTGATAGTGGCACCTGGACTAAAGTAGAAGGAGGTCCTGATACCTATTCAGGAAAATACAAAGACACCATGGTGCTTAGCTTCAAGGATACGAAGGGGACTAATCAGGCCACAGACGACATCACGATATCGTCTACGTACACCGGCGAAGGTACATATTCAAACAGCGCCAACTCCTACTCCGAGACGCGAGTTTATAGCTACACAGGCAATGGATACACTATTAGCGCCAATATGTCTGGAAAGGGCTCTGAAACCTACGCAGATCTCGGTAATGGTTATCCTGAGTTAAGCTCAGGCACTTCTTCAGCGACGATTAACTCCTATTCTTACAAAGATTCAGCACAGAACGAAATTACATTTGCGGGGAGTGTAAATACAAAAGAATCAGTAGGCAGCTACAGTGAGACGATCGACCTGACCGGTGCGACCGTGGCCTCTGCTGAGGGCAAAATTGTCGCGGCGAAGGCAAGCGTAACCCTTAATCAGGATGTAGGTGGCGAGCCGATCGGAACAGCAGGCCCTGGCGCGATTTCCGGAAGTCTGATGCCATTTGTAGCCGACTTGGTGCTAGCGGGCGCGAACACGATCACGCTCAATGCAATGGATGGAATGGGGCAGTCGATCGATGGTGGCGCTGGCAATGACACGATTACTGGGAGCGCGAGCGCCGATGTAATTGATGATGGTGCTGGGGATGATTCGGTGAGTGCTGGTGGTGGTGACGACACGCTTTGGGCTGGGCTAGGCAACGATACGCTCAACGGTGGTGTTGGCAATGATGTGTTTTATGCAGGCGGTGTCTACGATGGGGATTTGCAAATCTGGCTAGACGGTGGCAAGGACGTCGTTGACGGGGGTGCTGGGGATGACCTGCTTGTGGTTAGCAAGTTTGAAGGTGGTTACGCGCTATCGCAGTCGGGTTCAGATTTGGTGTTGACGAATGGCGCGGGGAATGTGGTCACGGTCAAGAATACAGTTGAGCGCATTCAGTTTGGTGACACGATGGAAATGGAGTTGTCTGCTTTGAGGGCGGGTGCGGCATCTACTGGTAATGATGTGCTGTACCAGCGGGGCAGCGGAAGTTACAACCAGACCACGAAGATGTTTACGCCAGATTCTGGTTATGCGGGTAGCCAAGCCAATATTGACGGTTTAGCGGGTAACGACACGATATACGGTACGGACTTTGTATTCACGTTTGATGCCAATGGTGAGCAGAGAAACGGTGGCGACTGGCTGATTGGTGGTGATGGTACCGATAGTTTGGTGGGTTATGCGGGTGCTGATCTGCTGGATGGCGGTGCGGGCAACGACACGCTCGATGGTGGGTTGGGTGCCGATTTGTATGTGGTTGATTCAGCGACGGATGTGATCAAGGGTGAGGAGCAAGCTGAATTTGTGTTTGGCCAAGACAAATGGCTGAATGCACTACAGGTAAAAGGCAATATTAGCTACACCTTGGTGACGGGACAGAATGTGGAGTTTTTGTCGGCGGGTGAGTACAGCACGTCGGCATATCTGCAGGGGCTTGAGCCTTGGAGTTTCAAGAACACGAATACGGCGAGCATCAAGGGCAATGAGGTTAATCAGTGGTTGTTGGGAAATGCTGCGGTCAATACGCTGGATGGCGCGGGTGGCAATGACTCGATTTGGGGTGCAGGTGGTAATGATGTATTGATTGGGGGTGCTGGGAACGATACGCTCGACGGTGGTGTGGGCGATGACTCGGTGTCGGGTGGTGATGGTGATGACAGTCTGGCTGGGGATTTTGGGGACTGGAGTGGTGCTACGTCGAGCTATGGTTTTGGTGGGAAGGATACGTTAGACGGTGGTGCGGGTGATGATTTGGCGTTCATGCAGTATGGCGAGTCAAGCTATACGTTGTCGAAGTCGGGTGCCGACCTGGTCCTGACGAACAAGAACAATTCAGGTAGTGTCATAACGATCAAGAGCAATGTAGAGAAGATTCAGCTTGGATACGATGGTGATGTCATTGGTCTGTCTGATTTGATGGCGGGCGCGGCATCGACTGGTAATGATGTGTTGTACCAGCGGGGCAGCGGTAGTTACAACGCGAGCACAAAGGCGTTCACGGTTGATCCGACCTATGCGGGTGGCCCAGCTAACATTGATGGTTTGGCGGGTGATGATGTTGTATTTGGTACGAAGCTTGCTGACTCGCTTTCTGGGTCTGCGGGTAACGACTCGCTTGTAGGCCTCGATGGTAACGATTTGCTGTTGAGTGGTGCGGGCAAGGACACCTTGGTAGGCGGAGTAGGTGATGATGTTTACGTCATTGACGCGGCGGATGATCTGGTTGTTGAAGTCGAAGGCGTCAACGAAGGCGTGAATCAAGGCTGGGACGAGATTTACTTCAATGGTACTGGGAGCTTTACGCTGGCTCCTGGCGTAGCAGTTGAATTTGTACGGTTTGGTGGCATAGATGAGTTTGCTGCCATTCAAAGCACGACGGCGTTTAGTGCCGTGGGCAATAGTTTTGGTCAGGAGATTGCTGGTAACGCAGCGGCCAATAAGCTCGAAGGATTGGCTGGGGACGATTGGCTCGTTGGATATGCCGGTAACGACACGCTTGATGGTGGCGCAGGTGATGATTTTATTCAGGGATCATCCGGCAACGACAGTGTTGCGGGTGGCGACGGGAATGACGTCAGCGTGCACTTTCATGGTTGGGAGAGTTACTCGACGTCAGCACAAGACCAGATTAAGTCAGAGGGGATAGAGTCACTCCTAAAGAGCGCGTGGTTCTCGGGTGGCAACGATACGTTTGATGGTGGCGCGGGTCAGGATACGGTCTACGTGTATGCCCCCGAGTCGTCAGTG
>JAIXQK010000110.1 GCA_027485795.1 Oxalobacteraceae bacterium | reverse complement strand
TTGTATGCTCAGGCGCTTAAACAGAAAAGCCCCCGTTATCGCTAACGAGGGCTTAGCTTACTTGGTGGTGCAGAGGAGACTGGTTTCGAACCAACTCTCCAAACACCTGAGTAACGCTTAGGGTTGGTGAGGAAAGATTCGGGTGTTTGGCTGTTCTTCCGTCATCCCCCCCGTTGCATCATTCAGTTCAGATTTCGAACCGGATCAACAGCCCACTTGGCTTTTCCGGCAAACAGCGCCTTCATGACAGTCCCGACAACTCCTGCGGAAAGATGCAAAGAATGGACGGACGATGCATGACCCAAACCGAGCTGGCCGAACGCTGGCGGATTAGCGAGGCCACGCTGGAACGCTGGCGTACAGAATCGAATGGACCTTTGTTTCTCAAGCTCGGCAACCAGGTGCGCTACCGGGTTCAAGATGTTGAAGCTTTCGAGGAAGTTGCGTTGCGCGGCTCGACCAAAACCGACGGCGTGGTCGAACAGACTGCAACAGACCCGCGTCCTGCATTTCGGCCCACCCCGCATGCCGCGAAGTCAGCTCGACTGATCACGATCTGGTTGCGCACTGGCTCTCGCAACACACGGCTGCGTCCGTTGGTCGCCACACGGACCTTGCCCCGTTGATGATCGCAAATATAGACAGTCATAGATAGACCCAATTGCCCGCTCTACCCGGCCAACCCCAACGCTTGTGCCTCGGCTTCCTGCTCCAGATACACCCAATCGACAATCTCATCGCTCGGCGTATAGCCAGTGACGAGCTTTTCCATCATTAAACGAATGACGCCGACGTCGTTCACATTCAGCGCCATTTCCAGTGCTTTCAGCTTGTCCTCAAGCTCTGACCAAGGAATGAACTCTTCGTGGGCTTTCATGATCCGCGAATGGGATGTGGGCTTGGGGTTATCACCAATCAGCAGTTCTTCGTAGAGTTTTTCTCCCGGACGCAGACCACTGATTTCGATCTCAATGTCGCCATCAGGGTTTTGTTCATCTTTGACGGTCAGTCCGGAGAGCTCGATCATGCGACGGGCCAGATCCATGATCTTGACTGACTGGCCCATGTCGAGGACGAACACATCGCCGCCTTTGGCCATGGCACCGGCCTGGATCACCAACTGGGAGGCCTCCGGGATGGTCATGAAGTAGCGGGTGATTTCGGGGTGGGTGAGCGTGATCGGGCCCCCGTCACGGATTTGCTGACGAAACTTGGGCACAACCGACCCTGAGGAACCCAGCACATTGCCAAAGCGAACCATACTGAATTTGGTGCCAGCAGTAGTTGCTGCCAGTGCCTGCAGGGCCATTTCTGCCAGTCGCTTGCTGGCCCCCATGATGTTGGTCGGACGCACCGCTTTGTCGGTGCTGATTAGGACGAAGTCAGAGACACCATTTTCGGCAGCGGCTTGGGCGGTACGCAGCGTGCCCAGCACGTTGTTCTTGATGCCAGCGGCCGGGTTGTGCTCCACCAGCGGCACGTGCTTGTAGGCGGCGGCGTGGTAGACCGTGTCAGGGTGCCAGGTGGATAGGATCTCGCGCATGCGGTCGTCGTCCTGCACCGAGGCGAGCAGGGGCACCAGAACGGGTCGCGTCGTGTCGTCCAGCGCTGCCCGCTTCTCTTCCAGCTCCTGGTGAATCGCGTACAGGGCGAATTCGCTCTGCTCGATCAGCAGCAGCTTGGCAGGGGCCACGGCCAGAATCTGTCGGCATAACTCGCTACCGATGGAGCCACCGGCCCCCGTCACCAGCACCACCTTGCCCACGATGTTCTTGGCCAGCAGGATGTGATTGGGGGTTACCGGTTCGCGGCCCAAGAGGTCGTCGATGTCCAGTTCCCTCAGGTCCGAGATGCTCACCTTGCCTTGGGCCAAGTCGGTCACGCTGGGCAGGGTGCGCACGGCTACTCGGGCCAGACGGATCTGGCTCAAGATTTCGTTACGCCGACGTCGCGAGAGGCTCGGCATGGCGAGCAACACATCGCTGATGTTGAGCGTGGTGGCAAGATTGTCCAGATCGGCCGGGTTGTAGATAGGCTGGCCGTTGAGCACGTGGCCGTGCAGACGGTCATCGTCGTCCAGGAAGCCAGCCACCTGCATTTCGTGGCTGTTGGCCATGGCGGCGGCCAACTGGCGGCCGGTGGTACCTGCGCCGTAGATCAGCACCCTCGGGCGTGAAGCGTGCTTCAGGATGCTGAGGTACTGGTCACCCAGCCAGACCCGGGCCAGTGCGCGGGATGCGCCCACTAACAGCAACAAGAGCATGGGCTGAATGATGCCCACCGTGCGGGGTACCCCAGCCACGCCAATGGCCGTGAAAACGGAGGCGTACAACAGACCGTAAATGCCCACCGCGCGGGCGACAGCCAGCAGGGCGGGCCAGCCGCTGTAGCGGAAGATGGCGCGGTACAGGCCCGAGACGATGAAGATGGGAAGCGCAATACCAACGGACACTGCACCTGCCCAAACGGCTCCTTGTGCCAACTCGCTTGAGCCTGCGAAGCTGATGAACTCCCCTAGGCGTAGGTAGTAAGCCAGCCAGACCGTTAACACACACAAACTCAGATCGACTAGCAGGGCTACGAAGCGCTTCGCCGGTCTTGGCAGTGCGAGGACAGGAACCGCTAGCTTGGAGAGCGGCTTTTTCATCGTCATTCTTGCCGAATGCGGTCACCACGGCCTGCGCCAGTGACCGTCTTGATGATGTAGGTGAAGTACGCTGCCAGGTCCAACCCCCTCAACATCTGTGCATCGGTCTCTGCGAGCAGTCTTGGGGTGGACATGTCAATTCCATTGATCTGGGCCAGTCCAGTGATGCCAGGGCGGGTGGCAAAAACACCACGCGCAGCACGTTCTTCAATGAGTTCTGTCTGGTTGAACAAACAAGGTCGTGGCCCCACTAGGCTCATTTCCCCTTTGAGCACGTTCCACAACTGTGGCAGTTCATCGAGCTTGGTACGGCGCAAGAAAGCGCCCAAAGGCGTCACTGCAGAAGGGTTGGCCAGATGCGTTGCAATCGATTGCGTATCGGGCCGCATGGTGCGGAGCTTCACCAAGGTGAAGGGCTTTTGAAATCGGCCCACACGCACCTGACGAAACAGAGGAACACCTGTATCAAGCAAGCCGACTAGGTACAACAGCGCCATCAAAGGCATCGCAACGATAAGCCCAATACCAGCAAGCACAATATCCAGAAAACGAAGCATCACGCAGTTGCCTTGGTTTTCCGATACCACTGTGCAGTGGTATCAACCCCTGCCTGCATGGTGTAAGGCGGGTTCCAACCTAGGTCTTCTCGAATCTGAGCCATATCAACGGTCAGTGATCCAAGCAGACGGTCGACCGCTGCCTTTTTACCAAGGAATGCACTTGTCCGCTTCATCAAAGAAACGGGAACAGGGAGGAGCAAAGGCATTCTTCCCAAGGATGCTGCCAATCGGCAAATCAGTTCGGGTGTCGAGACGTCCTCACCGTCGCTCACCAGAAAGGTCTTCCCCGTTGCCTTGGGATGAGTGAGACAAACGCGAATGGCATCGACCAAGTTGCCCAGATAGATCAAGCTACGTTGGTTCTGAATCGCACCAAGCGGCAGAGGGATTTGTTTATCTATTATCTGCATGAGACGCATGAAGTTGCCTTTGACCCCCGGACCGTAAACCAGTGGGGGTCTCAGCACCACAATTTCCATTCCAGTTTCTTTAGAGATCTGCCACAGCCTTTGCTCCGCCTCATACTTCGAAACCCCATAAGCATCATCCGGAGCGGGGGTATCAGTGGCGGTAAAAGGTTGCCCGGCGCCTGTAAGTTCACCGTTGACTTTTATCGAGCTCAAGAAAACAAAGCGACTGACGCCGCGTGCGGCAGCCCGGCGCGCGAGGCTCGCTGTTCCTTCGACGTTCACACGGCGAAACTCAGCAAGAGGATCATGACGGCTCTCAGTCATAAAGTGCACACGCGCTGCTAGGTGCACTACCTCAGTTACGTCTTGTAGCGCAGAACACCAGTCCGTTTCAGCCGAAATATCACCGACAGCCATGTGTTGGCAAGCAACAACATTTGACTTGAGCCTTCTCACAACGCCACGAAAAGGAACTGCATCATTACGCAACCGATCGCACAAAGCAGAGCCCACGAATCCATCAGCCCCAGTAATGAGGATCTTCATTTCTCCAACATTTCGCGATAAAGCGCCAAGGTAGAATTATTCACATACTGCGCAGAAAACTCCTGTTCCAAGCGCTCTCGACCACGCTTGCCCATCCTTCTGGCCAACTCAGGGTTCTTGAGTAAGCACTCAAGAGCGTCGGCAAGCGCAGACGGATTTTTAGCCGGAACTAATAAACCGTTATCGCCGTCACGAACAGCTTCACGACAACCGGGGACATCTGTCGTCACGCAGGCTAGGCCTGCCGCCATAGCTTCGAGCAAAGATTTGGGCAAGCCTTCCCTGTAGGAAGGCAAGCAAGCAATGCTCGCCTCTGCCAACACCTGTGGCATGTCATTACGGAATCCCCAAAATTCGACAATGCCTTCAGACTTCCAAGCATCTATCGTAGAGGTATCGATGCATGCCCTGTTTTCTGGATCAGGCCCGCCAACGATCACAAACCGTGCAGTCAAGCCTTTTTGTCGTAGACTCCGGGACGCGTCGACGAACTCACCGACACCTTTGTCCCACAGCAGCCTTGCCACAAGAACAACGACTGGTGGCTCTTTTGAGCCACATTTAGGCTGAAACAGATAAGGATCCACGCCGGCACCGCGAATCAATACTGAATCAGTGGACCGCACCAGTCCTGCCCCAATGAAACCTTTTAAATCATCACTATTCTCAAAAACAACTCGACTACCACGGGGGTTCAATAAAAGTTTTAGGCCAAACTTTAGAAGCGGGCGAAGTGAACGAGCCAATGGATGCATAGAAGTGAACGCATAACCACCACCCACTACCGCATTGATCACCTTATTGCATCCCGCAATTCGAGCAGCCAACCCACCGAGCAAAATTGGTTTAAGAGCAACGTGATGTATCAAATCTGGTCGTTCAATGCGGTAATGACTGACAACTCGACGTAGAGCAGATATCGCGCCGAATGGGTTTAAGCTGCCGCGATTAACGTATAGAGGCAAAACGCGTAACCCAGCAGACCGAATTATGTCATCATGACTGCCAACACTGGTGAGAACCAACACATCATAACCTGCATCTCGGGCAACGAGGGCTCGCCCCATAAAATGAGAACAAAAGAACCAATCAACGGTTACAAAATAAAGAAGTTTAGGGCCTTTTTCTTGGATCACAGTTGCGCCCGGGAAGTCAATTTTCCGCCTTTAATAAATCTTGAATACAGAATTCGCCTTGCATATTTAATGCATTCAAAAACATAACCTGCAGAATAAAGGAATGGCCCGATCAAACCAGAACGTCGAAGATCACAGAAGCCCTTCAATACCCCCTCGTGCATGGCATGTAAATTCCCAGAAAGGCCGTCTTCACCGTATTCCCGCTTGTACGAGAAGGCTAATGGCGCCTTAATTTTAGCCATTCGGATACCACGCACAGCCATATTCAGCCATAGATAATAGTCCTCGGCATAGCGCATCGTCGGTGGGAACCTATATTCGGGTCGATTAACAATCATTACGGATCGAGTTGGAATGTAATTTATAAAAACCAAGGCAATTCTACGAATCTCAAAATGAACAGTCGGACCTATGACTGAGGTCTTCTCGCGATCGTCAATGCATAGACTTTCATGGCTTGAGAGGATAAATTCAGGGTGACCGAGCATCCACTCGTATTGAATTTCCAACTTTCTCGATGCCCATGAATCATCGGCATCGAGAAAGGCAATAAATCGCTCGGAAGCAATATCCCAAGCTGCGTTTCTCGCCCCACCCGGCCCCTGATTATTTATGAGGAAAAGGGCTCGAATACGCACGATAGAAGCACTTGCCGAATATTGACAAAGAATATCCTCGATGCAGCGCCTCGTTTCTCCATGATCAGGGCTAGCATCGTCTACCAGGATAATTTCTGCAGGCAGCAAAGATTGACGTAATACCGAGTTAACTGCGCGAGGCAACACCTGCGAACAGCAGTAGCAGGGGATGATGACACTTATCGGCGCGATCCGCATACGTACCGTTATTCGCGCATCAAGACACTGATAACCGCAACCACGATGGCGGCAATATGTTCATGTGGCTGTCAATTTTGCTTCGATTCCAAAGCCCAGGGGCCACTACAATTTTGTCGGATCGACGGTTTAGGTAGGCTCCCCACCAACTGAATGTACTATTGGAAATTATATGATGCTTACACCGCGACATCAGAAATAATTCCTGCGGAGCGGAAAGAATGCCTCCGGAAGATGTTTGTCTTCCGGAGATATAGAGTGATTTATTATCCAGCGCAAGGTTTTCTTGTACCCAGGTGACGTCGTCGGAAAAAACCACCAGGTTGAATTCGCCTACACGTCCCTTTAATTCCGCCAAAGCTCTATGATAATAATCAGCAGTACAGATATTGTGCAGGGCGCTAATTCTACGGTCTGACACATAATCTCCGCGCCGCACATGCAATGACACCGGGTTGGACAGTGAATCAATTCTCTGTCTTAGCAACTCAAGTTCAGCCGCAAGGCTAGGGCGAAGACTGAGTTCAAGCAATAGTGGATTCAGGTAATCAATGAAATATTTCTCACATTGGAAATATCCCTCCAGATAGATTGCTCCTTTTAAGGAAAGAATTTCTGGATGCCAGTCGGAATGGTATTGCTTGAGGATGCGCTGGCGCACGAACCTTGTACCACGCGAGACGATTCCAAGGGGATTCCTTTGAGCATCGGCCTCAGCTACGCTGGCGACTGGCGCAGTCACTGAGAACTGGAGAATATCAGGCGCCCTGATTGTGTCATTGCTTCCGCGCTGAAAGTCGAATGCAGACAAATCGATCTTGAGAGCACTACCATTTTTCCTTGCAAGCGCGAAGGCTGCAGCGTACTGAAAAAGCTGGTTTCCTAGCCCTCCGTTAAGCCGAACAATAATCATCCAGCCACCTTTTCTTCATTACAAACAATCCACAACCATATTCAAGATCTTCTGTCTCACTTATGTCGCATTCCGGCATAAAACCACCATCATCCCTAACCAGGGAAAACGAGATCAACTTCATTTTGGGCAACATGGCTAATATGGATTTAGGTGAAAAAACCCGATGTGCATTAAAGCAAACGCGCTCACGCCCAACCGGGACTGACAAATAAATGAAACCATCTAAGGCAACCACGCGCTCGAGCTCATTCAGCGCCTTACTACTACCATCTGGGTCGATTGGATCTCCATAGCGACCTAAGCCGATGTGTTCTACAACATGTAGGCAGGATAGAGAGTTGATTGATCCGTCCGAAAAAGGCAGATCAAGCAAGTTGCCGCGGGTGCATTCCAATCCAGGCAATCTGACTTTGAGAGGGCGATAATCCATGAACTCTGTCGGAATAAAGGCGGAGATGGTCCCAATCAGCTTTACGTCAGATCCGATATCCAAATGCTTATTTGGGGAATGAGCAGCGAGTTGACGAGCAAGCCAAGCGGCTTGGTAGAAATAGTGCGCATCAAACGGTGTATGCGTTGTCCAATCACCCAAGCAGGGATGCAAATCCAGCAACTGAATCGGTCGCCTCCCTGCGTAACGGAAGCAGTGAACCAGATATTTTGGCAGGTATAAGATGCCCACTAATGGCCTCGGATAAATGAATGCCATCAGCCATTGCCTAGCGAAGTTTATTAAACTAGCCATACGAATTTCCTTCACTAAGCTAAATCAATCTTGGTTGGCTCAATTGTGGCAAGATAAATCTCACGTTGACCACCACTTGTAATCGTCCAATCAATCGAGGCACTAGTAGACAAATTTTTGGATAATACGGCGCAACAGGCGCGATGTCTTAGATTGGGGCTTCAGGTCGGCTAGATCTTGTGTGGATAATTCTTCTATTTTTTTGGCTCTCCTAACCCTGAAGGGAGCGCTCCACTCAAAACCTTGAAACATGATGTTTTTCAAGTCATCCACAAGATCCGAATAGCCAAGCTCTAATGTACGATTAAACACGGCGTGCACAGGTTGAAATTCACGAAGACCAGACTCTGCTTTTGGCATGTAAAGCAGCTCGCCCGAACTGAAGTTAATCAATTGCGTATGCACCGAGAAATTATATAGGTACTCGTAATATAATGTTGGATATTCTAAATACCCACACTTCGCAACGCGAAACATTTCAGAACAAAACGATTCGACATCATCTACATGCTCAATGACATGCGAACATATTACGTAATCAAACGCATAATCTTCAAATGGAAAGCGCCCACCATCGTAAAAAATAATCTTTTTCGATGTCTTTAGTTTTCCAGTTCCGCCTCGCTGCTTTAGAGCTTCCTCATCATTAAAAGTGCGCTCTAGCAAAACGTTTGAACGAGGGTGCGGGGAGTTTCCGGGGCCAATTTCGAGCACTCGGCATTTTTTTTTAATTAGTCGGATGCGCTCAGGGAAAAACATAAATATCAAACCTTACGATTACATTTCAGAACTTACCTACAAAGCTATCTCTCACCTATTCGCGAGAACTCATTGATCCACCCTGTGAAATAATCCCAACATCAAATTTTTAATTCTCATTAGCCTTCCCATCAGCCTAGGCCTGTAAATCACATTGAAATGCGCCTCGTCTGCAGCATGGCAAGGAGCTAGAGCAGTATGCGGGTGGCGGAGAGGAAGTGTTGGATGATGAATTTCCCTCTGGAGCCGATCCTGATCATGCTTGGTGTGTGTTGCATCACCTCCAAAGCCCACGTTTGTGACCATGTTTTGGTTGGGCGTCACAGAGAGTCCTCCTGCAGCCCAGATCGACAGCACCCATTTCGAATCCCAGTAAGTGTATTTTCCAAAGCGCAAGGCTCTGTAAAAACGTATCCAATACCTTCGCTGAACACTGTCGGCAATTAAGGAGGAAAAACGTGGCGTGTTGATAAAGTGCTCAACCTGGACAAGGTTATCGTCATAGTATTTCCATGCCCTCGCCCATGAGGCCCAGCCCCAATTGGAGGGATAAGCAGAGAAGTAGTAATCCCTCTCACCCCAGGTCTTATTCTGGAAGTTTGCTGCAGAGATGTTCATAACTCGTGCCTCATCACGGTATTTCTCCAATAATTCGGCTGCAAAGCCTGCAAAGGCGCCATTTATGACACAGTCATCTTCAAGAATAATTCCCGATGCGACGCGGGTGAAGAACCAGCTTACCGCCTCGGGAACCCAAGTGTCACACCCGTGGTTGCGCTCCGCGAACATCGTTTCGACTTTGCAATCCCAATCCACCATTTCAAGAGCAAGGCGTTGGCACTCCTCGACGCGCGTGTGGTCAGTAGGCACCCTCTCGCGCGGGCCGTCGCAGGCAAGGAACAGCTGCTTGGGTGCAATGCGGGACAGTGCCCGCAGATTTTGGCGCAAGACATCAGGCCGGTTGAAAAAGACGACCAGGATAGGAGGACAATTGAAACTCACGCAAATAGTTCCCGGATTTTCCTGATTTTGATCATCGGCAGGTAGCGTGCCGCAATAGACTTGAGGCCGATCATTCCGCCGAAGTTCCAGATGTTGATTACTGCAAGAAAAACCCCAGCAATTTTATAGAGGGAACTGCTTTGCACTTGACCGCGAAGATAGCAAATCTCGCCTTTCAGATATAAGCGATCACTCACGGATAACGCTGGCCCGTAATGGGAAAGAATGTACTCGGCGGACTGGAGATAGGAGCGTTGTATCTGCTCTTGAGGAGTCGCTGCTGATACGCCGCCAGATGCTGTATGGACGTAGCAGGGAATGGGTATTTCATAATAACTATCTGCCTTAAAGCACAAGTCGATATCCCATATCCAGTCCGCCCAAATACCGCAGTCAGTTGGATAGGATGCCTCCCTCAACAGAGCTGCGGAAAATCCAACCTTCACAAATGGGGCGGTTTTCCTCGTCATGGTCTTGATCGGCGAGTCTGAAATGATTCGGTAGTCTAAAGTCCTGTCGACCTCCGGCGATCTGTCAATGCAGGATGAAAATGCGACAAACCGATCAGAATCTGGATCTAGCCCTTGTCTTCTTATTGCAGCATCGACTGCCTCGACAGTGCCAGGTTCTATTAAATCGTCACCGCCTATGATAGTGATGACGTTTCCTTGAGCAATCTGGGACGCCTTCGACATATTCTTCGGGATGCCTAGGTTCTCTTCATTCACGACGACGCGGCACCCGCAGCCCGACTGACAATACCCGCTGCTGAGATAGTCAGTCACGATGGCAACGGTTCCGTCCGTGGAGCAATCGTCAAGAATGACCAATTCGAACGGCGCCATAGACTGCGCGGTGATGGCATCCAAAGCCGCGCGAACAGACTTTTCGTGGTTATATGTCACCAGCACAATAGAGTGCTTGACTTGTTGCGAGTGGGTCATTGTATCTTTTCAAGCATCTTTACAAGGCTCATTCAGCGCCGCCCCCAATCCGCTATGCAGTCGATAACTCGGTCGACCTCTTCAAGACTCATCTGTGGACCGATGGGTAAGCTCAACACCTGTGAGGCAAGCGTACTGGCAATCGGATAGGCTGCAGCAGGGAAGGCATACGAGTATGCCTGCTGAAGATGTGGAGGCCTAGGGTAATGTATCTGCGTTGTGACGCCTGCGTGGGCCAGTGCTTTCATCAAATCATCACGCCTATTCGTTCGGATTACAAATAGGTGCCAGACCGGATCGGCCCAATCTGGAACCTTGGGTAAGTCTATGCAGCAATCAGCAAGTCTGGACAGATAGCGAGTTGCCAACGCCTTTCGGCGTTGGTTCCATTCATCCAGGTGTTTCAGCTTTACGCCGAGTGCAGCAGCCTGGATCGGATCAAGCCGGCTGTTGAAACCTGCACTTTCGTGAATGTACTTTTCTTTTGAGCCGTAGTTGCGAAACATTCGGAGCTTCTCCGCCAATGCTGCATTTTGAGTGGTAACCGCCCCCGCGTCGCCTAACGCACCGAGATTCTTTCCCGGATAGAAGCTCCAAGCCACCAAGTCGCCATGCCCACCCAGCCTTCGGCCCTTGTAACGCGCGCCCTGCGCTTGCGCAGCGTCTTCCAGCACGTAAATGCTGCGTCGGCTGGCCAATGCAAGAATAGGTTCCAGATCCGCAGGTTGCCCGTACAGGTGTACCGGAACAATAACCCGAGTCCGCGGAGTGATGGCTGCCTCGATCCTGCCGACGTCAATATTGCCAGTTTCGGGGTCGGGTTCAACGGGAACGATGGTCGCCCCGCACTGACTGACTGCCAGCCACGTAGCAATAAAGGTGTTGCTGGGTACGATCACTTCGTCTCCCGGCACTACCTCCAGGACACGCAGGGAAAGCGAAAGAGCGTCTAGGCCATTCGCTACGCCGATGCAATACGCGGTATCGCAATAGCCGGCGTAGGCGCGCTCGAAGTCCTCAACCTCAGAACCGCCTACGTACCAGCCGGATCGCAATGCCCTTAAAACGGCCGCCTCAAGTTCTGGCTGCAGCTCTCTATAGGCCGCGCCGAGATCAAGAAATGGAATTGCATTCATGCCTTCAGGGCGGCGAGAAATTCACCGAAGTCTCGAATGTAGTCAGCCTCATCATACCGTTCGGATGCCAAGACCATACAAACCCCGCCAGATGAGAAGTTATCGAGAGCTCGCCACATCATCGGGCAAATATAAAGCCCGTAGTATGAGCGATTCAAATGAAAGCGGCGTTGACGCTCGCCATCATTAAGAACAATATCGAAACTCCCAGACATTGCAATAACAAACTGGTGGAGATTCTTGTGCGCATGCTCCCCACGGTCTGACCCTCCAGGGACATCATAAAGGTAGTAAACACGCTTGATGTTAAAGGGAATATGTTTGTCACCCTCGACAAAAGTAAGATTTCCTCTTGGATCAGTAATTTTTGGCAGCTCAATGATTTTGCAGTCATTTAGTGGCATGGCGCTCCTTTCACATGAAATCTATTTCATAAAACACATAAACGAATCCGTCCTCACCAAATGGATCTATGCCGTTTCGTGTTGAAGCCGGCATCTTTACCGAGCAACTGCGGGCACGAGTGAATTCTCTGGCAGGTGGCTGAGCTTGGACATTTACAGTTAGGCCAGGACAGCCAGGGATTGCTCCTAAGAGACTCGCCGTGCTTCACCTGAGACCGCCCTCAGCAACGGGCGATGAGGTCGAAGCGGAAATCCGCGTAGATCAGCTCTTCGTGCTGCAGCACCGCCTCTGCCGAGGCAAAACCGCTGGCCAGGCACAGCCGCTCGATCCAGCCCGCGTCCAGCCAGGAGCCGATGATGGGCTTGCGCTGTTCCAGCCCATCGAAGTAGGCGGCGCGCCGGGTGTCGTCGTTGAAGTAATCCCACAGCTTGGCGCGGTCGGGAATGTCACCGATCATCAGAATGCCGCCCGGCTTCATCCAGCCGCGGATACGCCGCACCATGGCCACGATATCGGACTCATCGATGTACTGGATTCCGGCGTACCACAAGACCTTGGAAAACGTTCGCGGCGCAAATTGCGCATCCCGCATGTCGCTGGTCGATACGCGCACGTTGGGCAGGCCGCGTGCTGCCAGCCGCCCAGTGAGCACGGGGCTGATATCGACCGCTTCCACGCCAGCAATGCGGGGGCCGAAGGCAGCGGTAAACAGACCATTGCCACAGCAAAGGTCCAGCAAGGTATCGTCGCTCTGCAACTCCAGCTGCTGGCCGACGGTGTCGAGGGTGATCTCCCATTTGCGCTGGTCGATAGGCTGCTTGTTGCGTGTGCGTAGGACTTGCGATTGCTCATCCTTGTTGGCCACATCGGTCTGGTACTCGGACCAGAAGCGGGCCCAGTGTTCGTTCTCTTGGCGTGTCATGTCGTAAACACCTCGTGGATGGCCCCGCGCAATGTCTCTTCATAGGCCGCCAGATGGGTCTGGTTGATATCGGCGTGCGTGGGGAGATTGAGTATGTTGGTGCAGACAAAATGCGAATGTGGGAACTGCTGCGCACTGATCTCCGGAATGAGCGTGTGATATAGCGCCGTCGGCAATATCTCGCGCCCGATGAGATTGAAGTACAGCTGCTCGCGCTTGCCTTGGCTGACGATGACCGGGAAATTGAGCGGTACTGCCCCGGCCGGAATGCGGTCGAACATGGGCGTGAGCTGCGGCAGGCTGGCCACCCATTGCTGCACGACCTCATAGTTGCTCAGGCGACGGCGCGCCGAGGCCTCCAGGTCAGTATCGGAGAACTCGGCCAGGGTGGCCGGTGAGATGCGCATGGCCGGCGGCAGGCTGGTCACATCGAGCACGCCGCCATGGTCGAGGAAGAAACCGCCGTCGGGCGTGGCCGTGCTCTTGTGGATGGAGAAAATGGCATAGTCGCCGTAGCTACCCAGCCGCCGTCCTTCCAGGCCGCCCAAGAGCGTGTGGGCGCAGTCTTCGATCACCTTGACGCGGTAGCGGTGGCACAAGGCCACGAACTGTTCCACATCGACCTGAGGCACGCCGAAATAGTGAATCAGGAAAACCAGCTGGAAAGCGCCGCTGCGCAATTGCGCCTCAAGGGCATCCAGGTCGGGGCGCAGGCGCTCATCGACGGGATAGAACGCGTAATCGATGGCGCTGGTGCGGATCGGGTCGAAGACGCCCGACCCCTCGATCTTGGACAGACCGATGTAGGCTGGCAAGAGGATGCCGCGCGGATCCATGCGCTTGTGCGCCTGCAGGATGAACGTCATCGCCGCGCGCGCTGAGGCGGTAAAGATGCGTCCATTGCGATAGGAACGCAGATCCTTGTTTTCCTTCTCGATGAAAGCCATCTCAGATTCCCTGGAGGAAAGACGAAAATACGATGTGAAAGTAATCTAGGTCAGCCTCGCACAGACGCTGGTGCACGGGAATGAAGAAGGCGTTCTCCCCGTAGAAGACGCTGCACTCGATGCCATGCGCCCAGCCATGCTGCTTCATGGCGGCCGGGTCCGCCCCTGAAGGCAGGGTGAACATGAAGACGCCCGGCACATCATGCTCCAGCAGCTCGAAACGCGGCTGGCATCCCAATGCGGCAAAGCGCTCGGCCAATGCATGATGGTTGGCGCGCCGGTCCTGTGCCGCCTGCTCCAGCTGAGGCAGATGGTGCGACATCACTGCACCCAGATAGAGCTCCAGCTCGCCGCCGGTCGGTACGCAACTTCGCACCTCGTAACGCGGATCATAGGAAAGCACGCCGCCCATCTGCAAGGGATAGACCTTGGGCAGGCTGAAGACGATGAAATCGCCCACCCGCCCCATGTCCTGCCCCGGCGTATCGGCCAGGTAAGAGTGGCAGGCGTCTTCAATGATGGGCAGACCGTGGCGGCGCAGTTCCGCCAGGCCGCGGTAGGGAAAACCGAACTCGTGATTGACGAATAGCGCTGCCGTATTGTCCTGCATCTGACGCGACCACTTGCAGACCTTTTCGATCTCGCGGGTGACGCAGCCGCTAATGTAGAGATTGCCGGTCGTGGTGAGGATGGTGACGCAGTCATCCGGCTTGAGATTCAACGCCCGCAAGGCCAGCGCGATGCCTTCCTTGCCGCATTTGGTGAAGCACCAGCGGCGTGCTGCAAAACGCTGGTCCAGCGCCTGCGCAGCCGAGGTGGAGGTCGGCAGACGCAGATTGCGGGCCACATCCTCGGTGCGGAACGGGCTGATCCGGTAGCTGGGCGCGTAGAACGGGTCCGGGTGTAGGACGAAGCCGTTGCGGAACTGGATCACAGGCGCTGTGCTCATGGCTTCAGCTTGAGCACTACGCCCATATCGGCCAGGTAGCGGATGTCGAGCTGATCGGCTATGGCGTACATGGCCTGCACCAGTTCGGCGGACATATTCTTCATCATCGAATTGGGCAGCACCTTCAGCAGGAAGCCCTTCTGGTCAACGATCTCGAAGCCGGCCTCATCGACTTCGCGAGAAAGCTGCGCGAAATCATAGACCCGCATGTGGCCCACCAGGTGATCGCGCGGGCTCAGCGTATCCAGCGCCGGCTGGATACCCATGAGCACAGCCAGGCGGCGATGGATAGATTCAGCGTTGGGCACCGTCACCACCACCCGAGTCTGCGGACCGCACCACTTGCGCACGCAGGCCAGCGTATCGGCCGGGTCGGACACATGCTCAAGGATGTTGGTGGCCAGGATGGCGTCGTAATGGCAGTCCGGGCGGAACTCCGCGAAAAGCGCATGGTGAATACGCACGGCATCGCCGTAGATCTCGCGGGCGTTCTTGACCAGCAGTTCTGCGCCTTCGATGATATCGACCTTCATGCCCGCTTCGAGCAGTTGGCGGGTGACATTGCCTTCGCCAAACCCCATTTCCAGCACGCGGCTGCCGGGGGTTAGCCAGCTATTGACCCACTGCGCGCACAGGCGGTGGAATTGCTGGTCGAACTCTTTGTCTGTGACCTCGGTATTGAGGTGGTACTGACTGGCGATCTGGTTCAAAGAATTCTTGTCAACGACAGGTTTCATCAAAGGGCACCTTCCTGGTTTGCGATTTTCAATGCCTGGATAATATGGTCGTTAAGGGTCACGGAGACATAGCCACTGGCCGCCCCGATCAGGGTGACCTGACTGAATGTCTGCGCGATGCGCTCGCGGCGCTGGTTGAACTGTTCCATCTGGGCGTGTGAGGGAATGCACAGCGCGCCGTTGAAGCTGCGCCTTTCGCAGGACAGCACGGCAGCCGGATCGATGCCGTAGCGGCGCAGCGCGGCCTCCCAGCGCTGGTTGCGTTGCGGGCTCTGCTCGTCCCAGTTGTTGGAATTACATTCGAGGATGATCTTGTGCTCCGGGCCCTGCTCACCCGCACAGACGCTCTGGTCAGTAATTCGATAGAAGGGCGAGGCTGTTTCCGGATCGATCAGGACCGCAAACCGGTGCGCCAGTCCCTCTGCCTTTACGCTCAGGAAGAACAGATCGAGACTGGCGCGTCGTCCCGGCGCCCGCAGCACACCGTCTGGTCCCAGCAACTGGCCGGGATCCGCACCCCATGCCAGGCGGTTGTAGGAGAAGCTGCGCTCGCCTACGCGCAACATGGAGGTAGCGGCATCAACTACGACCTCCTTGGCGCCCTCGATCACGGTCACGCTGGGCAAGGCCTGCACGGCACTGGCGATGCGGGCGATGAAGGCGCCAAAATGCGGGTCGGCCGGGTAGCGGAAAATGGTCGGCTTGAGCGACTGCGGCGTGGCGGTGAACTGGCTCAGCAGGCTTTCCGGATAGAACAGGGGGGCCCAGCCGTTGCGATGGAACACGCCTTCGATCTCGCGGGTGGGAATGCCCAGGATCTTGCCAAAGATGGGCTCGATGAACAGATCATGGAAAGTAATGCCGTGATTGGCTCGCGACACCTGCTCGAAGGGCGTGCTGGCAAGCGGACTGCCAGGCTCGTTCTTGGTGCGCGGATGCAGGGGATTGGGACGCGCGAGGATGTCCTCCAGCTCGGCGCAGATCTTCTGCTTCACCTCGGCCGACAGGGTGTGCACCACGTCGAAGCGGTTGCTGATGATCAGGTCATCCACCAGCTCTGCGCCAAAGCACATCCGGGGCGTGGGTAGCGGCGCGGTCTGCACGAAGCGCGACAGATAGCTCTTCACGAAGTGGACGTAGCGTCCCACATCGGCCTTGCGATCAGGGCTGTAATGATCTAGGTCATCAGCCGGTTCGCCGAAGAGATCGAACTCGAAGTTGGTCATGCCGGCGTCGTAGATCTCGCCGTTGATGCCGATACCGCCGAATATCCCGCCCCAGGAACGGGAAGGATTGATCAGCACCACCTCCTTGCCTTTATTGCCCAGCCTTTCGGCCAGCACCAGTGCAGACAGGCCGGAACCGAAAATCAGCCAGTCAGTATCCCGCTTCATTACTTTACCTCCATATCAGGACCGCCCTGCCAGACCATTTCCAGCTTCAGCGATTCCGTAAAACCGAGATTGCGCTTGAAATTCACCAGTCCGAAATTGGGTTCCTCGTGCAGCGTAGAGATGCCCACGTCGAGCACGGCGAAGCCCTCCCGTGCGCAGAAGGCATAGATATGCGAGGCCAGCATGGCCACCGGGCTGTAGCGGCGCATGTCTGGGCCATCGCCCCAGTACAGCACGTACAGCACCTCCGGCGAGAGCGCCAGGCACAGGGCGGCTGCGACCATCTCCTGACGGCTAGCGTCGCGATAGACGGCAAACAGGTGCAGCCGCTGCGGAAACAGCGCCGCCATCTGGCTCACCTGTTCCAGCGACATCGAGATTGTCACCCCGAGGCGGACACGGTTCTCGGCCAGCAATGCATGGACCGCAGGCAGCGCCTGCCCATTGAGCTGGTCGCAGACAAAGCCTTCGCGCTCGGTCTTGCGGATGCGCTTGACGTTGCCGTATTCGATACGGTCGATGAAGGCCCGCCCATCAATGCGCATGTCGTTGTTGAGCTCGGCCTCGCGCGGCCCGAAACCCAGTCGGGAAAACATGTTCACGCTTATCGCCAACAGAGCGCCATCGTGACTCGCCGGCGCACAGCGCACCCGCACGCTGCGCGCACCCTGCTCCTGCAAGTGCGCCATCACCGCTTCAACGAAACGGTACAGCACCTGCAGCTCGATCTCAGCGTTCAAGCTCAGGCCGCCATACGTGCCGCGCCCCGGACTGACGAATACGCCGTTATCAGTAGCGTGAAAGGCTAGCGTAGCAAATACCCGTTGATCATTGCGTCGAACCAGTTGCGCATAGCAATCCTGCGTCGAGCGGCTGTGCAGGCGGAAATACGCCGGCTCGTTGAATAGATGATTGCCCTGTGCCGCCAAGAAGGCATTAATATGCAGATCGAACTTCTCGTCAAAGGGAAGAATGTCTGGACGGATCACGGTTTTGTCGTAAACCAGCAAAAGCGGTTGGAGGCGCCTTTTGTGATTGGATACACCCAGCTTTCACTTCCGCCGGTGAGAACTTTTCTTATCATGACTTTCACTTTAGTAATGCGTTCAGGACGTTCAGGAAGTCTACACACCAGGCCATAGCTTCTTTGAGCCCTTTCCCAAGGCTGTGTATCGGGTTTTAGCCCAGCAAAAGTTTGCCTTCGCTGAAATCCGCCAAAGAATAGTGCACGTCCCCCGGACGGAATTCACGATGGAAGGGTTGCGCTTTATTGAGGTGTGGAAACCGCATTCGAGTAACGCCGAAATCGGGTCACGTCCGCACTACGTTCAATGCGAGTTCATGGGCCAGCATTTCATCAATGACATCGAAGAAGTTGACGGCGTACTGCCACCCCAGCTCTTCTTTCGCGCTTGCGTTATCGCCGTAAATATCGTCTATATCGGTCGGGCGAACCAGCTCTTGATTAACTACGACCCTGCATTCGTCGATGCCCAGTTTTTCGAATACGTAGGTAACGATATCTCGCAGAAGAATGGATCGTCCGCTGCAAATAATGTAGTCTTTCTGCACAGGTTGCTGAAGCATCAGCCACATTGCTTTGACGTACTCGGGCGCGTATCCGAAGTCACGCCGAATATCGATGTTTCCAACCTCTAGATGCTGACGCCGCCCCAGATAAATTTGTACGCTCTCTGCCACCACCTTCTTTACGAAAAAAGTCTTCGGCCGCAAGATAGATTCGTGGTTAAACAGTACACCGCTGGCAGCCTTGAGATCAAAGGACTCTCTGTAGGTGCTCAATGCCCAAAATGCCGAAGCCTTGGAGACGGCATAGGGGCTTGCCGGTCGCATCTGTGTGTTCAAGGTGATGGGCAGGCAGTCAACATTGCCATACATCTCGCTGCTTGATGCGTGATAGAGCCTAATATCGCCGCCAACCCTCCGCATCGCCTCTAGAAGATTCAATAGCGTGACGACGTTGTAGCTAATAGTGTCGATGGGTTCTTGAAATGAGCGCGACACCGAACTTTGAGCAGCGAGATTGTAGATCTCGGTTGGTTGGTGTTGCGATATCAATTCAATGACCGAGGGCAGATTCGTCAGGTCCGCGCTAGCGTAGATAACCTGATCGTCAATATCCAGAATACGGTGATTCTCCAAGTTGCTCGTCTTTGCACGCAACACGGCGATGACGGCATAGCCCTTCCCAAGGAGGAACTGAGCTAGATAGCTCCCGTCCTGTCCGTTGGCGCCAGTGATGATGGCCCTCATTTGCTTCCCAAATAGCTGTGAAACGAAATGGAATGCTGCGATCTATATGTCGCACACAGAACATCCAGAGCCTTGATGTCAGATCGAAGCACATTCTGGTTGTAGAAGGGGCGAATGAGCGCCTTCTCAGGGTAATTGCGCAGCATCCAATTGGCATAGGTGTCGTAATCCGACACGCAGGATTGCTCGGTGCGCGAGGATGTAGAAATATAGGCGTCAAACCATGACTGCTGTGTCCGTGCCTCGAGCTCCCTCTTCATTTGACCAAGAAGATTCTTGTTGAAAATCATCATGTGAGAGGTAAGAGACCATTTCGTTGGTGCGTCGTATCCGAAGAGGTGTCTGAACGAGCGGAAATAGGGTTGGTGCCACTCCTCGTTTGCGTATAAGACGTATTTGCCTTTGCATACAAAACAATTTCTGTTGACGTAGACAGTGTCCGAGTCGACAACGAGGTAGTCATCCATCTCAACGAATCGGTCGCCGGAAAGCTTTAGGAGCTGTTGAAACAGCCACCCGCTTCGATCCTTTCCGTCAACGCAGTAATGAATGTAGTTCTTGCCGAAACCCAGCACAGATATCTCATCGACGAAAGTCAAGTTGTTGTCGATGCAAAACTTTTCAATGCGCGGATCTTTCGGTGCAACGATGTAAATCTTGTTAACTCGCTGCTCCACAAACCTGAGTGACTGAACGACGAGGCTCAATATTTCGAAATCTTTTGAAATGGTAGGAATAACGATATCAATCTTTCTCGATACATCGCAGTTGCGATATCCGAATCCGATTTTCAGCCTCTTCATTAACCTTAATGCTAACCACCATATGAAAAGCCTCAGGTTTTCCCTTGATCGATAGTGGTTGGCCAGAATTTCGATATACTTCATAATGATCCGTTATGATTCGAATGATAGGCATAGCGCTCATACAGATGCCTTACCAAGACCATGGCCCTATCCTGTTAAGCACCTTCTGTCCGTAGAATCCAAGTATCCAGCGCAGCGACTTCTTTTGGCCGAAGAAATAGCGGAGATCGGCCAAATCGCCGTCCTCCAGTTTCCCCCCTAGCCAGGCGGCGAGGACCGGGTACATGGCGCGTCTCACGCCATGTACTCCTGACATACGATCGATTCGAGACAGGGCTTTGGCTATGTTTCCGAGGCGAAAGTCCACGTATGCACACCATACCTGCAGATCAGGTGACGAAACCTGGTCGTAGCGGACGTAGGCTTCGTCAGGGGTCATGGTCAGACCTTCCGAGCAGAATATGTTTTCCGCTTCCGCCCGATCGGCTAGCACATGAAACATGTGGTGACCTCGCGCCAGTTTCCGCGGGTCCGCACATGGAAAAGACAGAATATCAGCCCTCACCTGTGGGGCAAACTTGTAGAGGCATTCGATGAAGATGTAGAACCAGTTACGATTCAGGTTGCCGGCACGGGCCTCTCGAATATAGTAAGACGGTCTTTCTGGCAGTCGCTGATAATAAAAAGGGAAGCCCGCCGTGCCAATGTTTAAATTGTTGGCCATCAAGCGAAAGCCGAACCCCTGAGTATCGAATCCATGGTGCTCCGGGTATCCTCCCGCTTTTTCAAACGCAGCCCGCGTGTACAGCAGATTGCCGATGACCGGGTTGGGTCGGTGGGAGACGAGGTCAGTGAAGCATTTTGGCCCTGCGGGGTAGTTAATCTGCCGGACTGGCACATCAACTGATTCATTAAAAAAAATGGATTTTCCCGCTGCCAGTCCGTCTACGCCGAGTTCCCGCATTTGCTGCAATGCTTGAGGCAGGGCACCCTCTATCAGGATATCGTCACTGTCGAGAAGAAAGATGTATGAGCGTTGCGCCAGCCGAATACCCGTATTCCGCGCTGCACCGCCTCCCCGGTTGCGGGGGGTCTTGTGCAAGACGATATTGCGATGGCGGGACTGGTATTGGCACATCAATTCCCAGGACGCGTCTGTAGAACCGTCGTCAACAAGAATGATCTCCTGGTCCGGAACGCCGCTACGCAGCGCCGAGTCCAATGCTTCAGCCAACGTTGCCTCCGCATTGAATACCGGCATGACGATCGAGATCAATGCGTTTCCCTCTTGCCTAGACGTTCCAGCTTAACAACACCTGCCTGCACAGCTATGAATTTGTCCGCAAATCTCAACGGTGTTGTTCCGTGTGTGATCCAAATAATGGTCATCGTGCTCTTTTCTCGACTGATGTTTGCAACCACCTCCGCCTCGGTGTTCGCATCCAGTGCGTTTGTTGCCTCATCCAGAACAAGCACATCTCTGGAGCGATAAATTTCACGAGCTAAACCGATGCGCTGCCTCTGCCCACCCGAGACCCTGGCGCCACGTTCGCCCACCATCGCGTTGAGACCATCCGGATGAGAGTTCACCATTTCCTCTAGACCACAAATCTTTGCAACCTCTTTAATACGCTGCTCATCGATTTCAGCCTTCGCCATCCCCAATGCGATGTTTTCTTTGATACTTCCATCAACCAGAAAAATAGTCTGCGGCACGTAGGCGATGTGCCTATGCCAAAGATGTTCTTTGCCTCTTATGTTTTGGCCGTCCACAAGCACTTCCCCGGAACTGGGTGACAACAGGCCACAAAGCACATCAACAAGCGTACTTTTCCCGGCCCCACTCGAGCCAACTAAACAAACCACCTCTCCCTTTGCTATTTCAAGATTCACAGACTCAAAAATGGGCGAATTTTGCTCTGCATAACGGAATGAGACGTTCTTCAGTGAGATGTGCGATTTGAATGATAGGTTTGAGTTCTCGGAAATTTGTATTGGTTCAGGGGCAGCAGAAAACTCTCTTGACAGCAGGTCGATACTTGGCGCGGCAAAGCGTATTGCCTGAAGCGCATTGAGGATCCGATTAGCGCTCGGCATCAGCCGAAAAGCGGCGGCGGCATAAAGACCTAGAATGGGGACGATAGCAGCACGCTGCGTGTCTTGAAGCAAGAGTACGGCCAACACTAACGCCAAAACAGCCAAAACTTCGAGAAGTAGCCGCGGCAAGGTCTGAACTGTGTAGAGCCGGCGACCAGTTGATGCGCTTCCTTCAGCATGACGCGCATAATCAGAGCAGAATTGCGACTGGAGCCCTCCTATCTTGATTTCCTTCAAAGCACCAAAACTTTCCTGAAGCTTTTGTAGCCTTTTGCCCTCGTGGAACTGCCGCTCTTGCCCCCAGCGGCCGACGTGCCGGCGCATACGCCAATGGAACAACCCGCCCAGCATGCCCAGTGCTGCTGCCATGATGAACGCCCCATACGGGTTCACAGCGATCAAAAGAACCAGGATACAGAGTGCGACCAACAGTTCTGCTATCAGGCCACACAGGGGTGTAAGCGCGTTATGGCAGAAGTTGCTAATCTCCCCAACAATATTTCGGATGAGTTGGGCGCTGTTACGCTCCACAAAGAACGAATATGGCCTACCAAGATAACTGGCGAGTAATCGCTTTGAAAGTTCGGCCTCAAGCTTAAAAATGAACTTTGCCTGGAAATAAGCAAGCAACGCCAAGTAACTGTTCTTGAGCACGAACAGGAACAATAACCCAAGTACTATGACTTGAAGTGAGTACCCTGCAAACCACTCAAGCATGCGACTGATCAAATCGCTACTTAAAGAAGGTCCGGATAGTCCGGACGGAACCAGCGCACCTAAAAATGGAATGATCATCCCTAGGCCTAATGCTTCGAGCAATGTTGCAATTGCGATGAGACCTATCAGAATCCAGAATTGGCGTTTGGCGTGTTGAGGCAGTATCCGCCAGATAGTTAGCGCCGACTCAATGATTTCCAATTTTATTTTCATTTTATCTGACTGACCTGCTGATATGCGGTTGCTCAGCATTGCTTTTGAGCGTCACGTCGAAATCGTCTCCGACAAACTCAAAACTGCCACAGCAATTGGTAGTCATGCGCTATTTCTTTACCAATACCATTTTTCGACAAATAGTTTTTTACCAAAGCCCCTTTCCCGGGTGCCATGCCATATTCACTTACGAACCTTTCAAAACAATCAAGTTCACGAACATTCACCCCGCTCATGATTTGAGCATCTCTTGGGCTATCGTCGATTAGAAGCAAACTGCCTGTGCGCATTTTGGGCAACATGACCAAAAACTCATGAAAACCATGTATCGCTGAAGCTAGCGGCGAACTCCAATCTACGTCCCATGAGTCGAGATACACCAAATCCGCTGACTCCAGATTCTTTGTGTATTCCCTCAGAAAAGAAACCGAGTCATCACAAAACAGAGTGGTGTTGGCCGTACAACGGGGGCGCAAAGCAATCGTAGGCATTATTCTGATGTCGACCGTTGAAAAATGGCCCCCGAAACTATTTACGTACGAATCAAACAACAGAGAACTGTTTGTTCCCCAAGCAGAGGAACCGGTTTCGAGTATGTTTGCAGGCTTACTCGAAAGCATTTCAAGCGCCAATGAAAGCGTCTTCCTGCAAGGGTGATCCGGGTCTGCATAATCGCGAAAATGGGCCTCGACGACACTCTGGACGGAACTGTATTTTGGTCG
>JAIXQK010000086.1 GCA_027485795.1 Oxalobacteraceae bacterium | reverse complement strand
GGACGCGCCGCCTGTGCTGATGTTCGTCACCGAACCACCCGCTGGCGCGGAACTGGAAATCCCCACCGTAGCCGACTTGGCCGTGCCGTCATAGGTCGTTGGCGAGTTGTTGACCGCGATGGTCGCGGTGGGGGTGGCCTTGGCGACGGTGCTGGAGGCGGTGGCCACATTCTGCGTAATGGCACCTGGGCTGGCACAGGTTATATTTCCCGAATAGGGCGAGGAGCCCACCGTGGCCGTGGCTGCGAGACGCACATAGACGGTGGTGGTGGCAATCGTTCCGGAGGAACCCACGGTGATGGCGGTGCCGCTGCCGGCATAGCCGTCGGTACCGCCCGCCGTTTGCGAAACCTCAAAGCCCGCCGGTGGCGTGACGGCGATGCCTGCCGCCATGTTGGCACCGGATACCGTGAAACTGATCGTGTCTGAGGCCCTGCCGTAGGTGGTGCTTAAGGTGGAGAGCGTGCCTGAGGTGGTGATGGTGGGGGTGGCGGAGGAAATCCGAATAACATTACTGACACCGTCCACGGAGGCATATTGGTTGTTAGCTGTGGTGCGCGCGCCTCGGAAGCCGAGACTCAACGCACCAGCATTTGTCGCTGTGGCGGTGAACGTAAAGCTCTTCCAAGTACCCACGGGGTGGCTGCTCACATCACAATCCTGATAATAGAATTGCGAGCCAATCTTGAAATATACGACCCCTGTGGTATCCGCGCCGCCCCAGGCGTTTGCAGATCTCCCTATATTGAACGTCACCGAAAGCGTATCTCCGACTGCCACGTTCGTGTTCAAGTTCTGTTCCGCACCGGAATTAATCCATGTGAATCGCGTGAACTTACTTCCACCGTCGGCGGAGGAAGAAAAAGCCCCGGTAATGGGCACACTGCCGGTGGTCGTGTTTTCATGGGACCAGCTCGTGAGTTTGACCCAGTTAGTCGTGTAATTAGTATTGGAACCGTATTCGGTCTCGAAGTTCCCGTTTATCACGGGGATGGTGGTTCCACCAATGACGAAGTTGCCGGCGGCAAGCGCAGTGAGAGTGTTGTAGTTGGTGGTATCGGTGGGCACAAAGTTAGCCGTTACCGCGTAGATACCTGCGGCGGTCTGGGTGGCAGCTCCGCCTGTAAAGACGCTTTGCACCGCGCCCGAAACCGAGCTGGACGAGATACTGACGGTGGCTGATTTGGCCGTGCCATCGTAAGTCACCGGCGAGTTGCTTACCGCGAGGGTCGCGGTGGGGGTGGCCTTGTTAATCGTATTGGTGAGGGTCGTGCTGGCAATGTTGTTGTAGTTTGCGGTGCCCGTTAGGCTCCAGGAATCTGTGGCATAGGTGCCGGCATTGGTGTGCGTCGTGTTCAAGGTGACCGTGCCGACCGTCGCGCCTGTCTCGTTGTTCACTCCGGTGATGGACGTCACGGTCGCCGAGTGCGGGTTGCCGTCATAGGTCACCGAGTATGGCGTCACGGTCACCACCGGAGTCGCCTTGGCGACGGTGCTGGAGACGGTGGCAATGGTTTTGGAGCTGGCGCCGCCACCAGAAACTGTGATGTTACCGGTATAACCTACCCCACCATTGACCGCAGTGGTGGCAGCTAGGCGCACAAACACCCGGGTGTCGGCCAGAGTGCCGCTGGCAGGGATGGATAGGCTGGTGGTGTAGCCCGAGCCACTGTTGAGGGACACTTCATAACCGGTCGGCGGGGTAACCGTCAAATTGCCCGTCAGCCCGCTGCCGGAAACACGGAAGCTCGTCGGCGTGACCGAGGCCGTGCCGTAGGTGGTGTTCACCGCGCCTAACGTATCCGTGAGGGTGATAACCGGCGGCGGAGCACTTACAATGTTGCCGCTGGCAGCAGTGGTCACATTTATCGGAGTGGCACCCGTGCTCGAAAGCACGATGTTCAGGGAATTGTAGGTGCCGACCGAGGCGGTGACGGCGAGGCGGACATAGACGGTGGTGGTGGCAATCGTACCGGAGGAACCCACGGTGATGGCGGTGCCGCTGCCGGCATAGCCGCTGGCACCGCCCACCGTTTGAGAAACCTCAAAGCCCGGCGGTGGCGTGACGGTGATGCCTGCCGTCATATTGGCACCGGCGACCGTGAAGGTTTCCGGGGGGGTGGAAGCTGTGCCGGAGGTGGTGCTCATGGCGGAGAGCGTGCCCGAGGTGGTGATGGTCGGCGTGCCGGCGGCAGGACCCGTGGTCACGATGAGAGTTCCTGTGCCAGTGAAGTGGGTGCTGGCGATCGTACCATTCGTGCCCGTGGCGCTGTAGGTTCCCGCGGCTTGTTGCGTCGTGCCGAAAAACAAAGTGCCCACGGTCTCCGCATTGTTGAGATTCACCTTGCCGCCGTCGATGATGAGTCTGCCGGTATCTGCAAGGGAACTGTCACCGACCGCCAGCACGCCTCCTCTGACTTTGGTATCACCTGTGTAAGTGTTGTTGCCGGTGAGCGTGAGGGTACCACTGCCGATCTTGGTCAGGCCGCCGCCCGCATTGGAGGCGAATGTGGCACCGGCAGAATTCAAGACGGCGGCGGTACCTCCACTGGGCAGTCCGCCGCTAAGCGTGGCGCTATTGATGACCGTGTAATCCCTGCCTGGACATGTCACCGTGATGCTATCGACCTTGTAAGTCCCTCTTCCGCTACCGTCGTCAACCATGTTGGCTACGGCCGTCGCGCCCGTGCCGTTGCCGCTTAGAGCGACGTAAGGCGCGCCGATGTATCCCGAGCCCGAGGAGGTTACCGGAATCGTGGTCACGCCGTTGCCCGCAGCCACCTGCAGCAGTTGGGAAATTGTCACGTCTTTGCCGTTTGTATCGACGGTCAGTCCACCGGGATAGACGTAGGCTGAACCGGTGCCCGAGAGCAGAGTGCCCGGCAGACCGGCCTTCAACGTTCCGCCGTTGAAATTAAAGGTCCCCGTCGCGTTGTTCGTAATCGCTCTAACCGTGAGCGTGCCGCCGTTGAGATTGGCGGTGGCGGTGGTGCCACTGGTGGCCCCAACTGTTAGGGTGCTGTTGATATTGAGTTCTGCGCTGCCGGCTACGGTCAGCGTGCCGGTGCCGGTGTTCGTGGGGGCGACGTTCACCGCGGTACTGCTAGTGAATTGCGCGGTGTTGTTGAGGTAAACGACCCCGATATTGGTGCCTCCAGTACCAGCGCTGCCAACCTCGATTGATGCGCTAGTAGTGGTATTGGAGTAGGAACCACCCGACTGATACCAGACACCTGTGCCGCCGTATTGTCCGATTCTTGTGCGCGCTTGGAACCCACTGATGGTGCCGCCGGTCTGGTTCAGGAAGCCGTAGGTGGGGAAATTAACGCCGCCGATGTAAAGGTTGAAGCCGGTACCGCCTAAGATGGAACCACCGCTATTTAGATGGATTGCGCCGAGGTGGCCGGCGGCGCCGCCGGTTATGAGTCCGGCGATGTTATTGGGGCTCCCGGTGGCGCTCAAGCTGCCGCCGTCGATTTTCAGGATGCCGGGAATCGAGCTGCCGACCTGCATAAAGCCATTTACGAGGTTCAGTGAACCGCCGGTGATGCCGAGGGTTCCGCCGTTGATCGTGGCAGAGGCGAAGGTATTGGCTCCGGAGAGAGACTGGGTGCCTGCTCCGGTTTTGGTGAGTGCCATGCCCACGGTGCCATCGGAAATACTCCCCTCATAGCTGTTGGTGACGCCGAGGCCGGGGTTGAGGGTCAGGGCGGTCACGCCGCTGTAACCACCCAAGGCGGTGGTGCCTGCAGTTCCACCCAAAGCGGTGGTAAATACCTCTGCAAGATCCTTGTCACCGGTGAGACCGCCCAAGGTCAGGGTGGTCTTGTCGGTCTTGAGGCCAGCCGTGGCGCTGCCAACCACGCTGTTGCTGGTGTTCAACGCGCTGTTCTTGAGCGCGAGGGCGTGCGTTAGGTTCAGGATGCCGCCGCTGATCGTCGTCGGCCCGCTGTAGGTGTTTTCACCTGAAAGGGTTAGCGCGCCGGTGCCAGCCTTAGTGAATGTCGATGCACCAAGGCCATTGGCAATGACCGAATCGAGGGTCAGGACGCCCGAGCCATTCTGATTGACGAGGATTGAGGAGGTTGAGGCGCTTTTGAGCGTGCCGTTCTTGATCGTGAAGTTGTTAGCTCCGGTCATGCTCAGGGCGCCGGTGGTGATCGTCGCGGTTTTGCCGTTGGTTATATCCCAGATATTGCTGTCCGCGGTGGTATCGATGCTCAGCGAATTGAGTGCCGCCGCAGTCACCGTGTTGGTGATCGTGCTGGTGGTGTTGGTGAGGAAGTCAGTGGTGGAATTGGCCGGGTTATCTGCGGTGAGCACCGCGAAGGTTGACGATCCGGTAATCGTCATGGTGGCATCCGCGCTGAAGAGGGCCGCATCACGCACCTGGAACTTGAACGAGTCGGATTCGCTATAACCCGTGCCCGCTGTGTAGGTGAGTGTTCCGATGTTGACCAGGGGAATGACCACGCTTGGGACTGTGGTGATGGCCGTGCCGTTGAGTTCGAGGGTGCCCTGGGCCGGGAGTGAGGTCACCTGGATCGCGCCGAGCGTGTCGCCGGCATCGACATCCGCGAACCGAAAGTTTCCAGCCGAAAACGTCCTGCGGGGATTGCCGTCGAGGTTTACCGAAACGCCCGTGGAGGTGGGCCTATCGTTTACGGCGGTCACATTGAGCGTCATCGTTGCGCCGGCGCTCCAGAGGTTGTTCGCATTCATGACCTTGATCCCCATCGTCGTGTAAGAAGTGCCGTTCCCATTCAACGCCGACTGATAGGTCAGGTTGCCGATGTTGGCTGCCGTAACCGTTAGCGGAAGACCGCCATTGACCACGGTGGCTCCGTTATAATTCAGTGTTCCCAGCGCCGGGAGCGAGGTGATCTGCACGGCGGCGAGCGCCACGCTGAGTTTGTCTTCGTAGCCAAAATTCCCTGCTGCCAGCGCAGTGAGCGTATCCTCCAAAGCAGTGAGTGCGGCACCTCTTGAGGTCGGGGCGTTCGGGGTGACCGTGGTGAAACTCATCACATTGGTCGCCCACACCGTGCTGCCTGTTACGGTGCTCGTTGCGCGGAAGGTGAAATAATAATCCGTCATCTCACTCAAGCCCGTTGCCGTATAACTGACGTTCGTCGCATCCCCGCCGTTCCAAGTGCCGACTTCCATCGAATTCTGCCAAGCCGTCGCATTCGACCCGCCGTTGTTCGTGCCCCAGTAGGCGGTGACTGTATAATTTCCCCAGGCGGGGCAAAACGTCGCATTCAAAGTAGCCGAGGTCTGCTGCGCCTCCGTAGCCGCCGTGTTAGCCAATGCGACGGAATTGCTCACCACAAAGGGTTTCGGAATGGAGGTTCGCTCATTGCCCGCCGCGTCGCGAGCGATGGCGGTGACACCCCGGCCGCCCCAGGGCCGCACTGCGGAAATGATGGTGGGCCCGCCATTGGTGACGGTTCCCAGCTTGTCGGCGCCATCGTACAAATCGGCGCTCACCCACCCTGGAAATAATGCCGAATCCACGCTCACATTGAACTGGATCGTTTGGCCTGCATTAAAGTATGGGCCGCTCTGACTGGGCGTGATGCCCTCGAACGTCACAGTGACTGACGAGTTATAGGTGGTAAATCCCCGATAGAGATTGGCGACACCCTCATCCATCAACCAGCAGGCGGTCGTTTTGTCGCCCGTATAATCCGCATAAGGGTAAGCCTTGCCGGACAAGCCGTTGGCATCCGTCGGCTTGGTCGCCAGCCAACCGCTGTTCTCAGGCAAATCCAGCAGCGTCACCGGGCCGTTCAGCGGCGTAGTCCCGGCAGGATAACGGGCCCGGATCGCATGATCAAAAAAGGTAAAAAACAGGCCGTAGACATTCCCCTCCGAATGCCCTGCGTTCCCCTCGAAAGCCAGGGCCCAGGGAGCACCCGCAGGGCGATTCGCCGCAAACAAGTTTGAAATGGCGGTTGTTCGGAAGCTGGAATCACCTTGGCCGGACACGAGAATCGCCGGGGTTTTCAGGACGGCCGCCGAATGTAAGTAGGGAGGATCACCAAGACGGATATTATAATACCCTCCCTTGTTCACAATAAAGGCGATCGTTCGCTCGGGGATCCATGCATTGAATGCTTCAGCGACCTGACCGCCCCAGGAATGCCCGGTAAAGATGAGGGGTATATTCGCGAGCTCTGGATGCCCGGTGTCTTCCGCATACCAGGCGAGATCCTTGAGGAAATTCTGCCCGTCCTTTAAGTGTATGGTATCAAAATAGTAAGAATCGAAGGTGATGTAAGCAAAACCATGCGCACGGGCCAACGCCATCCAGGATGGATCGAACCAGCTACTATTCCGGACAATTGCGCCTCTGATGGTGGTCACACCATCAGGAAGCCATAAGCGGGTGGTGTTTTCCCACCCCGAAGCGCTGCTAATCGTCGGCGGCGCATTACGGAATCTCCCCTGAGGGTATGTCCCCTGAGCCCGGGCCATACCGGCCATGTTAAGAAACACGAGGGCCAGAAGCCCGATCATGACAGATATGGTATAGCGTGTTTTCACGGCATTCCTTTACGGTTTCGGGATGGCGACGATTTCCACCTGATGGGGCTGCATGACGAGCGTCTTCCTGATCGCATCGAAGTATTGCGGCATTTTGGCCAGGCGTTCCTTGAAGACCGCCGCGCGTTTGGTTTCGATGGTTTCCTTCTTGATCTCGAGAAAGTCGGGGATGTTGATGTCCGCGATCAGGACTCCCCGGAAAATCTGCCCGTGATAGTATTGGTTCTTGGCCTGGAGGGCATCCGAAAAGGTTTTCACCTGGTCGGCGATCGGGCCAACGGCGAGGACGGCGGCTGCGAGATTGACGCCGGTGTTGAGCTCGGTATGGGAGTGCTCTGCGACTTTGATACCGCCGAGCCGGATCTCATACTGGCCGGGTTTCAAACCGGTGACCTTCAGGCGGTAATCGTTCAGCTCATCCAGAATGGGCGCCCATTGCAGCATGGGTTTGGCCTCCGCAGGGAAAAACGGCAGGGCGGCGTCCAGTTGCTTGAATTCGATCTTACCATCCGCTGCCACATTGATGCCATCGATCTTGCAGTTCTGGGTTTTGACAACCTTGCCTGATGCCGCATTGATTTCCACTGAGGCGACGGTCGATGGGAAATTCATGCCCTTGAGGATGGCCCAGGCCATCAGCGCATGTCCGGGCGGGCCGGGGTGGACGGGGTCGCCGCCGCCGATGCGGTTTTTGGGATCCGCGGCGCGCGCCTTGTCGATGGCGGTGATGTAGGGATGAAACTGATCGATGAACAGCGCGTTGCCGTTCTTGGCGGCGATCTGTTTGACGCCCTCCGAATATTTTTCCAGTGTTTCATTGTAGCCCTTGATCGCAGGCCCGACGGCCTCCTCTTCCTTCGGGCTGGGCGTGAGCCAGGCAACACGGACGTTGGCGGCTTTCGCCTGATCGGCGATCCCCTGCAATCCGCCCATGTAGTTCTTGAAGCCGGTTTCTTCAAATGGGGCGTAACCGCCATCGTTCATTCCGAAGTCAACCGTCATGACGGTCGGGTTGTTGGGAATCACGTGGTGGGCGAAGCGGCTATTACCTCCAGTTGAACGGTCGCCGCTGATGCCGACGTTCACGAAGGTGATGTTCCAGGCAGGGAAGCGGGTGAGCGTCCACGCCTCGACATAGCGGCTGTAAAGATATTGCTCGGTGATGCTGTCGCCCATCATCACGACCTTGTCGCCGTCCTTGAAATAAAAGCCAGCGGCGTTGAGGGTGAGGGCCGAGGCCAGGGCGAGGGATGCGGTGAGTGCGGCTTGATAGCGGTTTTTCATAAGATATAACTTTGCATACCTTAGTGGCCCGCCCGCGAGCCGGGAACGTAAATAACAGGGGACAAACGGGGGACATATGGGTGACAAACGGGGGACAAATAGGTGACGAATGGGTGACAAATAGGTGACGAATGGGTGACAAATCGCGAAAAAAATGTGGGGTCTCCCTTTCCCCGGAATGCGACCCCGCAGGGATCCCGGAGAGAAACCCATTGGCTCCGGGAAGGGGGTGGCTCGCATGCGCGCCGATGATGGATGGCGGATCTTCTATCCTCGATCTTTCGACCGTCAGTTAGGCGTCACGGTGACCTCGCTGATGCTGTCCAAGTTGGAATTGTTTCCGGAGATCCAGTGGAAGCCGACACTCAGATTTCCTGAATTGGAGATCTGTTGGGTCATCGTATAGCTCTGCCAGCTGCCAGCCGGCAGCAATGATGTGTCGTATGTCGTGGGATACTTCGTGGAGCCGACCTGGAAATAGGCCACACATTGCCCGCCGTCAGCGGCGCTTTGAGGTCTCCCGAGAGAGAAGGTCACCGACAGCGAGTCCCCGGCTGAGACGGTCTTGGGCAAGCTCTGGCTGAGCGGGATGGCCGCCGTCGCGCTCGAAGGGGTGAGCACCGCGGCCCACATGCCGTTATCGACGGTGGCGGTGTAATCGGTGCTGTAGGGAGGGACCACCTGCACCTGCTGGAAATAGTTAGCCGCCGGATTGCCCGTCCACGGGCTGCCGAACGCGGCCCAAGAACCACTTTGAGGGGTGCCCGGTGTCTCGAAACTCCCATTCATCACCGCTGTGTCTGATGCGACACTGATCCCCATGACGGCATCCGTGCTGAAGGTCGTCCCGTCCTCACTCACCTGAAAGTTGAACGAGTCGGTGCCGATGTAATTTGCGGCTGGCGTGTAGGTGAGGGTCCCGATACCGGCCGCGGAAACCACAGTGCCCAAGCTGACCGGTGTGCCGCTCAGCGTCAGCGTGCCATGGCTTGGCAAAGAGGTCACCACCTTGATGGCATTTGTCGGGTTGCCGGCATTGGCAAACGGGTAATCGGCAGCCGCGAATGTTTTGGTGGTATTTTGTCTCATGACCACCGAGCCCCGGGTGATGCCGACGAGATACTTGCTGAAGAAAGCAATGTGCTTGGGAAAGGTGGTGCCCCAATAGTTTGTGGTGTGTCCGCCCGCAGACTCCGTGTAGGTATGGGGGATCGCGTTGGCGGTCATTTTTTGGTCAAGCGCCCGGTTGACGTCCAGGAAGAAATCGCCTGTCCCGCAGTCGAAACAAATCCCCATTCCGGCGGTGGGCAAGGAGCCGAGATTGTTGACCACGACATTGTCATCCCAGACGCCCTGATGGGTTGCCTTCGCGCCGAGCATGGCGGCAATCTCCCAGCCATCGGGCCACGGCCGGAAGTCCACGCCGCCGCTGGTGCTGCCGGCGGCGATGAACGTGTCCGTGTGGCGGAAGGCGGTATACAAGGCACCGTGACCACCCATGCTCAAGCCGGTGATCGCGCGCCCTTGCCGCTTGCCCACACTCCGGTAGTTGGCATCGACGTAGGGAATCAATTCATCGGTGAGGAACGTCTGCCACCTGGCCGTTGGATCCACCGGGCTGTCAAAATACCATTTGTTGACGCAACCCACCGCGACCATGATGACGTCGTATTGATCACACAGCCTTAGCAAATCGTATTTGTACCAATCATAAAAAATGCGGATCCCATCGCGCCCGCCGGTGTTATACCCGTCGAGGAAATAGATCACGGAATACCGGCGGTCCGGATTGCTGGCATACGACGCGGGCAACATGATGGCGGCGTCGATACTCTTGCCCATGCTGGCGCTGGGAACGCTCACCGTGACCGGACGGCTGTCCGCCAACGCGCCCGGGGCACCCAGCCCGAGCAGCGTCATCACCAACCCGCAAACCATCCGCAGCTGCCGGATTCTCCTTGGCATGGGCGAGGGGGGCGGGGGGAAGTTGTCGGGCATGCCTGTGTTGTGGGTCAGAGGTCGGAGGTCGGAGGTCGGAGGTCGGAGGTCGGAGGGCGGAGGGCAGAGGTCGGAGGTCGGAGGTCGGAGGTCGGAGGTCGGAGGTCGGAGGTCGGAGGTCGGAGGTCGGAGGTCGGAGGTCGGAGGTCGGAGGTCG
>JAIXQK010000074.1 GCA_027485795.1 Oxalobacteraceae bacterium | reverse complement strand
GGCGCTTCGTCGGCGGGACGGTAATCCTCTCTAAAAATGGTTCGGATGCCTAACGCCAAAGATGAGCCAGACGGGTAGTTGGCGCAGGTCGTGCGTAAGCACGAACTGTGACAACTACCGGAGTTGGCTCCACCGCGTTGTTAGGCCGAATCTGCTCTCTGTGTATCATACGCATGGAGGGCTCGGGGACTTCTGGGAAACGGTTTGTCTGCTGGGGTTTCTGGCGGAACGAGCGCGAAAGAAGTCTGAGGATGCAACTTGGGAGGCGAGTGTCGACGGCTCAGTCAATCTATCGGACGTATCGTCGTCACAGGGTTCGTGGTGCTTCGTCGGCGGGACGGTGCTTCTCTATAAATCTGGGTCGGATGCCTAACGCCCAAACTGAGCGAGCCGGTTGCTTGGCGCGAGGTCTGCGCAAGCAGAACTCGTGACAAGCAATCGGCTTCGCTCCAGTGCCTTGTTAGGCTTAGTTTTCATCTCATTCGAGCCCAGGTAGATTTGCCGTCACGTAGCGTATCGCGATCAACGATCTCTAACTTCCATATCTGGCGAACGCCTGCTTCGGGGATAATGATCTCTATACTGCCCTCGGAGACCCTATATTCATATTCGGTGATTTCTGCTGAGCCTGTGTGGGAAACCTGAACATAATCCTTAGCGAACTTAAGGGTAGGTTTCGCAACCAAGCTGCGCTCATCAGCGGATACATACTCCATGGTTGGCGCATAAATACCGTGAGGCGTTTTCGTGCATCCCGACACACACACAAGTATGCCAAGTAAAGCGATGCTGTATATTGATCTAATGTTCATGGTTTCTTCTGCCTAACGCCAAAGATGAGACACGGAGGTAAATGGCGCGGAGCGTGCTGCTCGGAGCACGATCCGTGACATTTACCGGAGTTGTCTCCATCGCTTTGTTAGGCTCCTTGGTTTCAAGTTCTAAGTGCCCCATTAGTATGGGATGGGATATCGGCATATCACGGAAGAAGAGCGATACAAAATCGCATCAATGAGGGGATTGGGTTTGGGGCCGGTGGCTATCGCCAAGGAGCTTGGGAGGGACCGCCGAACGATCAGCCGGGAGGTGTGGCGGAACCGCTCTGTGCATGATGATGCGTATCGAGCGGAAGCGGCGTGTGCAAAGGCGCGGGGAAGGAAGACGAGGTCTCGTCGGAACCGGCGATATGGGCCGGAGGATTACCGTGTGGTGGAGCGGATGCTAAAGGAAGACTTCAGTCCGGAGCAGATTGTGGGCCGGCTGAAGATTGAGGGGGCGGAGACGATGAGTCACGAGACGATCTACAAGTGGATCTGGGCGGACAAAAAGGCAGGCGGAAGGCTATGGCTGCATCTGCGTGGGGCGCGGAAGCAAAGGCGGAAGCGCTACGGCAAAAATGACAGCCGCGGGCGCCTGGTGGGCAAGCGGTCGATCCTAGATCGACCGGAAGAGGTGAACGAGCGCAAACGCCATGGCGACTGGGAGATAGATACGGTGCATGGAACCGGGAAGCCCTGCGTGGTGACGGTGGTGGAGCGCAAAAGCGGGCTGATCCGGATTGGGAAGCTGCCCACCGCCGGGAGTAAGGAAACGCTGGAGCGAACAAGCCAGATCCTGGCAGGCGAGCACCACCGCGTGCGGACGATCACGGCGGACAACGGCACCGAGTTCCACTGCTTCCGGGAACTGGAGGCCCGGCTCTCCGCAGAGGTCTACTTCGCCACGCCTCATCATGCCTGGGAACGCGCCACAAATGAAAACACCAATGGCCTGCTACGCCAATATCTGCCACGGGGCACCAGCTTCGAAAACCTGACCCAAAAGCAATGCGATAAGATCGCTGAACGACTCAACAACCGCCCCCGCCGACGCCTTGGCTTCCGCACCCCCAATGAGGACTACTATATAAAAGAGCAGTTCGACCGCTGTTGGGCCGCTTCCTGCGGCAAGCTTTGCGCTCCTGTCCTCGGAAGCGGCCCAACAGCTCCCCCGTCCGGCTCAAATATCAATGGGGCACTTCAAAATTGAAACTATTCTCATTTTTATTTCCGTTCTTCTGTAAAATCGTGCCTTACCTGCTCAATGGCCTTACGGCCAAAGTGGCGAATCCCGATGCTAAGCAAATAAAGCAACGGAATCCAAAGCAAGAATGCCTGGTAGAAAGCGACTAACATGTATTCCGTCCTAAGTGAAAGATGATGTGCGTCACCTTCGACAATGTCACCCCAAACCCAAGCGAAATATATCGGCCAATAGACCAGTCCCAAAAAACAGGCGAGAAGTAGCCACTTCTTCTTATTCTGGAGCACGCGAAACGCAAGATATAGAACAAGTGGCATTAACGCACCAAAGACTATGTGTGCGGTATAGGCGTGGATGTAGCTAAAGGCACCGTAACCAAGGGATTTTCGATAGTCCGCTAAGGAAATATCGGGTATTTCTTGTCTGTATAGCAGCGAAGTCCAGCGCTTCTCGATGCTTCTGTCCCACCCGATTTCGAGAGCTGCCCACGCGAACAGAGTTCCAGCCGAAAAAAGGCAAAGGACCAGAACGCATGTTTTGTTTGTTTTCATAATTCTGCCTAACGTCGAAGGTGAGCCGCGGAGGTAGATGGCGCAGAGCATGCGAAAGCATGATCTGTGACAGCTACCGGAGTTGGCTCCACCGCGTTGTTAGGCCGAATCTGCTCTCTGT
>JAIXQK010000004.1 GCA_027485795.1 Oxalobacteraceae bacterium | reverse complement strand
GTACGCGAGAAGATGGGCGAATGCTGCAATCATCCCGAAAATCTGCGTACCCTGAATTAAATGACGGTGGATCTCCTCGGACTCTGCCTCGGTCAACCCCGTCGGCCAAACTTTGTCTCGATCAGACATGTAAGCACCTCCCAGTTAACTAACAAAACGTGCTGAACTCACACGCGGAAGCCGCTCCTCAAACTTTGGAAAGCCTGATTGCGTACCCAGTTGCGTAAGCCTCTGGTTACACTTGTAGTTGTAACGAAATAATGACAAATAATCCTTGTCACGTCAACCCGCATCCCGGATTTCTCGGCAAATTGCCGGCGTGATCACAAACCCTCAGCAAGAACCAACCCAGTTTTATTTTTAATTTGAAAACTTTTGTGCCGAATTGCCGATACGCCGTCGTCGTGTTGAAATCGAGACCCATGCACGTTAACCACACCTCACCGTTCAACGGCTTCGCCTACGCCGCGCCTCTGCTAGTCTGGTTGCTAGCGTGGGCGTTCATGCTGATGGCATACGAGAGCATCAGCCTCGGTAACTTGGCGCTTCTACTGGTGCTGGCCAATGCTGTCGCCTCCCTTTGGCTCCGTCCCCTTGCCTCAGTGCTAATCAGCTCGCTGGCGGTCGGATTGTTCAACTGGTCCTTCGTACCGCCGCGATTCACGCTCAAAGTGGATTTATCTGAAGATGCTCTGCTTTTGGTGACCACACTCGCGGTCAGTACCGTTATCAGCTACCTCATGGAACTAAAGCGTCAGGCAGCCGACCGTGCCTCCGCACACCAGATGCAAGTACTGGCAGCGCAGGAGCATGTGCAAAGTCAGCAGCTACGCAACACACTACTGACCTCGATTTCTCACGACTACCGGACGCCATTGACGACGGTCATGAGCTCGGCCTCGGTAATCGTTGAGCAGGTTGGACGCATGCCCCCCGAACGCATTGGTCAGCTTGCCGAAGTGATTTTGGAGGAGGCACAACAACTCCATCGCATGACTAACAATACGCTGCAGCTAGCGCGATTGGATAGCAAGAAGTTCGACATACCCATGAACTGGGAATCGATCGAGGAAATCGTTGGCACAGTGGGCGCGCGCGCGCGAAGGAATCACCCCAAACGGCATATCGAAATACTCTTGGCAGAGAGCCTGCCACTTGTGCGCTGCGACGCTGTACTAATGAATCAGTTGCTCGACAATCTTATTGAGAACTCGCTTCGGCACAGTGATGAAGATACACCGTTACTCATTCAAGCGACTCACGATGGCGCAGCACTTCGTCTGGGTGTTCAAGATAACGGCTGTGGCATCAGTGAAGCTTGGAAAGAGCGCGTGTTCGACATCTTTCAAAGGGTCGAGGTAAGTAATGTACCGGTCGATGGCCAAACGCGACGCGGCATCGGTGTCGGGCTTGCAGTGTGCCGCGCCATCGCCGAGGTACATGGTGGCCATCTACAGATTGCTGATACGCCGGGCGGCGGCACCACGGTCTGGCTTTCTTTGCCAATTTCAGAGCAACCTGAGCAACCGCGTGAGCTATCCGAATGAAGATCCGCATATTGCTCGTCGAAGACGACCTGACCCTACGCCAAGTGCTGAAACAGTCGCTGGAACTCGAGGGCTTCTCGGTTGATAGTCACAGCACATTGTCTGGCGCAAGGGCGGCGTTGACATATCATCTGAATACCCTGCGAAGTCCTGACAATTTTTCGATTGTTATCGTCGATCTGGGCCTGCCGGATGGTGACGGTAGTTCGCTTATTCGTTTAGTTAGGTCTCAGTCGACACTGCCTGTGCTGGTTATCTCCGCACGTGAGGATGATGGCAGCAAAATTGATCTACTTGACGCCGGTGCGGATGATTATCTAGTTAAACCGTTTAGCATTGGCGAACTAAAAGCCCGCATACGGGTTGCGTTACGTCGGCAATCACGTGAAGTTAATCCACCTACCGACGAAATACGGATAGGCGCGCTGGAGATCAACCTGCCCAAGCGGCTTGTGAAACGATGTGGTGAGCGCGTCCACCTGACACCAACGGAATTCAACCTACTCGCCAGGCTGCTCGCTCAGGCAGGACAAGTCGTGACCCATCGGCAGTTACTCAACGATGTATGGGGCGCGGAATATGTCGAGCATGTGCATTACCTGCGGCTCTACATGACTCAACTCAGAGCCAAGCTTGAGCTGGACCCAGCGGTACCTGAGTTACTGCTGACTGAAACCGGGGTTGGCTACCGATTCTGTGAGCTGCGCGCACTGCCCGATTAATCACTAAGTAACCCTACAAGTACCCGGGAAGCTGCATCCAAAATAAGAATCCTTATGCTTTCCTAATGCCATATTTTTTAACCTCAGCCGCGCGGCCTAGATCATTGCTATTTAAATAATCCCCTCCGATTATTCAAACTCTGATCGGTGCTGCGCAGTTTCTTTAATTCGGAAATGCGCAGTGCGTCACGCTCAACACGTGGGGGCTGTGTAAAGAAAGACCCAATGACGATCAGTAATCCCGAGTTCTCCGAAACACCCTTGATGCAATCGGTCAAGGTCAATCCGGATGCCCTTCACCACCATAGTTCTACCGCCGTTCTAACGCTTGCCGCCATCGGCGTGGTGTTTGGCGATATTGGCACCAGCCCGCTCTACGCGCTCAAGGAATGCTTCACGCCAGAGCACGGGATACCGTTCTCGACAGCTGCGGTGTACGGCATTGTTTCGCTGATCTTCTGGTCACTCACTTTGGTGGTGACTCTCAAATATGTCGCCTTCGTCCTGCGAGCAGATAATCATGGCGAGGGTGGCGTACTGTCGCTAATGGCGCTCGCACTGCGCTCGGCACGCGGCAAACCGAGACGATTCAGCATGATGCTGATGCTGGGTGCACTCGGTGCCTGCATGTTGCTGGGTGAATCGGTGATTACCCCAGCCATATC
>JAIXQK010000166.1 GCA_027485795.1 Oxalobacteraceae bacterium | reverse complement strand
CAATGGGTGTTGGGTTGGGTGTTCTCTTTCACCCTGCAGCCATTGCAGCAGATTTTTCAATTTGGCGGGCGCTTCGAGTGGGTTAGCGCCCGGTAATTGCGAGCGAGCGCCGGTATCTGGGTTATTGAAAGAACGATGGTTCGCCGAGGCTTTGTACTTGCCAGCATGCCAGACGTCTTTCTTGCTGTGCTTGAGCAGGGTGTTGTGTAAGGCGTGGAGCTGTTCTTCACGAAGTGTTTGCGTTGACACCCATTCGAATACCCGATTCAATGCTTCAAAATACCCAGCGGCCTGCTCCTCATCTGCGTTGAGCACACGCACTTCGGATGATTGATGCATCAACAATTCATCAATCTCATAGTCCGTAAGCAACTCAGCAGCAAAGTCGTGAGCACCTAGCGTCGTTTTGTTCGAGCTTGCGATTTGGGAAGCCGGTGCGGGTTGTTCTTCGGCAGATGGGTATGCCTGTTGACGCTGCCGCAGCATGTTAATCGTATGACTCACTTCGCCATCAGACAGATCAACCGATCCGAGTCGCATGCCTGCGCCGACGCTTTCAAGCGTCGCGATATGGCGCAATTCCTGAAGTATTTCAGGCGTGAGTAGGCTCATCGATCGTAGTGCACCTTTGTATTCATGAATCTGTGCGATCAATGAAACACTTAATGCGGAAATGGGTAGGCGAGGGGGTAAATTCATGTGTCCAATCAAGCAGCCAATCATGGCGCACTCGGTTTTGCAGTCTTTCCCCGAAGGATAATCCTAATCACGGATCCACAAAACGCTTGAAAATCTGGCAATGATACGAAAAGCTGCAAATACACGCTTTACTTAATAAATTACTTCAACAGTCATCGCTATCTGTAAATAATTCGTCCGCAAAATGCCCTATGTACCCAAGTTATCAGGTTGAATCAACAGCGCATTGGGTGTAATTCCGTAACCTTTGTACATACTATTTCCAACCCTCTAGTGTTTTAAAGCTAGTCTAGTGACCCAATTCCATCCGAAAAGTAGTCGTTTGCCCCGGGTTTTTCGACATTCTGTAATTACATGCATATCGATTCCGCATTTCCTGTTCTGAAGCATGCAACGAGATGGCGCTGGCTGGGCGCTGGCGTGCTGATCCTGCTACTGCCGGTCTTACTGGTGGTTGGCCTGGCGGTGGTGGGCGTGGATATCGACATCAATGCGCAGCGCGCCACGATTGCGCGGATGCTTAGCAAGCAGGTTGGTCGTGAGGTCCGTATTGATGGGAAGGTGCATTTGCATCTCGGATTGCGTCCGCAACTCCGTTTGGGTGGTCTGGTGGTTGGCCAGCCGAAGGGGTTTTCGGCGGGTGATTTTCTGCGGGTTGGCCAGCTCGAGTTAAAGCTGGATCTGATGCCTTTATTGGCCGGACGCTACCGCGCTGACCGGATTGCCGCCAGTGATGTGCGTGTTCTGCTTCAGCAGCGCGATGATGACAGTAATAACTGGACCTTCGACAGTGCCCCCTCAAGCGAGAAGGATGACAATAGTGAGTTCGCCGCGCATGAAGTAGCTGGCATCGATATTCGTCAGCTTGATCTGGACAATATAACGGTCACTTTCCAAAGCGGTAGCGCACGTCCGGTCGAGTTCAGGCTGGATCAACTCGATGCGGCTTTACCGGTAGGCGGTGGTGTGAGCTTGAAAGCCAAAGGCATGGTCGAGCGCACTATGCCTTATCAGCTCGCTATCAACGGCGGACCACTGTCAGATTTGTTACGCAGTAAACCGGGCTGGCCGGTATCCATGCAGCTGAGTTTTGCGGACGGTGTGTTGGTCGCGCAGGGCAAACTCGGCGAAAAAGGCAGCGCATTGAGCTTTGGTCTGGGTGCGCCCGACTTGGCGCAGTTCGGTAAAGTGATTGGGGTCAAGCTACCGAATGCGGGTGCCGCGGGATTATCCGGTGAGGTCGCGATTCGTCCGGGTTTGGTACGTCTTGAACGCGTGTCGGCCACGCTCGGTAAATCGAGTATGGCAGGTTGGATGCAGTTGGATGCGCGGCCCGAGATACCGAAGCTGACGGGTTCACTAGCGATCATTGCATTGGATCTGCGGCCGTTTTTGGGTCAGGACGATAAAGACGAAGCGCCTACCGATTTGCGCGCGCTGTACCAAAGCCTTGCGGGTGCACGACTCGATTTGCAGGCGCTAGATGATATCGATGCCGACTTACAGCTCGCCGTTGGGCAGTGGTTGAGTTTGCCGGGTGATATTCGCAACGCATCGATGCGGCTTCAAGCGAGTAAGGGCAAGCTTGAGATACCGGTCGAGGCCACGGTCGAGCAGGTGCCCATGCGCGGTCGCCTGTTGGTCGATGCACAGCAGCCGATACCGTCCTTAGGACTTTCATTCAGTGCGGAGAAATCACCCATCGGTGGCTTGTCACGTTTCTTATTTGGCGTGCCGGGTATTGAAGGTCAGTTAGGCGGGCTGTCATTGGCGGTCAATGCGCGTGGCGCAAAAGGCGATGCTTTGATGCGCTCACTGACACTGTCGATGCAACTACGACAAAGTCGCCTTAGTTACGGCAATCTCGAAGGGGGCAAGCCGGTCAGTTTTACTGTTGATCAGATGATACTAGGCGTCGGTGGCGAGAAACCGCTCGAAGGTAGCTTGCGCGGGAGTTTGCTCGGACGACCCTTGGTGGCAAGCTTGTCGGGCGCTTCACTGCGTTCTGCTATCGAGGCCGGAAGTTCGCCGGTATCGCTCACCGTTCAGACGGGGCGTATATCCGCGCGTGTTTCCGGTCGCTTGGAAGGCGCGGATCAAAGCGCTGACCTGACCTTTGCACTCGGCGCTGAGCGCGCGGGCGATGTGGCGGCATGGTTGGGTTTAAATCCGCAATCCAATCTGCCGATTGCCTTGGCAGGTCGGGTCAGAGGAAATTTGCAACGTTGGTCCTTATCGAATCTGGTGTTCCAGGTGGGTGATAGCAGTCTGTATAGCCAGCTTGATCAGACCACCACACAAAGTCACCAACGCCTCAATGCCAAGTTGGAAATCAGTAGCGTCGATCTGCAACAACTCGATAAATTACTGCCGCCACCGGCACCGGCTAAAGCAGGAAGTAAAGCCAGCCTGGATATTCCCATTCTGCCTGCGAAACTGGTGCTGGAGGATGCCGATATCAGCGTGCGCGCGCGCGATATTCGTGGCTCGCAATTGTCGCTGGGTGAGATGGGCTTCGATGGGCGGGTGCGTGATGGTTACATGCAAAGTTCACCATTCTTTGCCAACATCGCCGGTACGCGTTATGACGGCGCGATCATGCTGGATTTGCGCGAGGCTGAGCCGCATACACAATTTTGGTTGTCGGCTGCACCCGTCGATGTAAGTCAGGCGCTACGTCAATTAAAGCTCACTAAAAATATTGATGCGGGTATCGAGCGATTGACTTTGTACATTGATACCCGCTCACGCAATTTAGCGACCATGGTGGCGAATGCATCGGTACTCGGCGAGATCAGTGGCGGTCGCATCACGGTGCGGGATGAGAATACACAGTCGCAGCTACAGGTGCATGTTGCGCAAGGTAGTTTGTCGACTAAACCGGGGGAACGCCTCACACTCGCACTCGCCGGCACGGTGGATCAACTACCGATTAGCATTCGTCTGCGTAGTGCAACGCTAAAGGCATTGGCTGAAGCGCAGCGACGCATCCCATTTGAGTTGATGGTCGAGGCTGCTAAAACCAGGCTACAGCTATCAGGTAGTGTCGATCGTGATCTGGAAGTACGTGATATTGAGTTAGCGCTCGATCTGCGTGGTGAGCGACTTGACTCACTGGAGCGACTGATGCGCGTCTCCTTGCCGCCGTGGGGCCCGTGGTCAGCAGAGGGGCGTTTTCGTATGAACACCCGTGGTTACGCGGTGGATGGCTTGCGTCTGCAAGTTGGTAGCAGCTTGCTGAACGGGCGTGGAACTATCGAGACTGCCACCGGGAAATCCAAGATCGATATTGCGCTGGATTCTCCGCTGATTCAACTGGATGACTTCAAGTTGCAGCAGTGGTCGGCAATGGATAGCAAGTCAGTTAAAGATGAGAAGACCGATGCGGCTACCGTAAAGCGCAAGGCGACTGAGGCTAGTGATCAGGTACAGGGACTGTTGTCGCGCCAGACGCTGTCGAAGGCCGATGCCACGCTGACAGTACGGGTTGATCAGGTTCGTTCAGGTAAAGATGTGCTTGGCAGTGGCCGCCTCGACGCACGACTACAAAAAGGACGGGCCGAGATTGGACCAGTCAGTGTGAACATGCCGGGTGGTGAAGCCAATCTGCATCTTTCATATGAGCCGCGCGAGCAGGATGTACTGGCTGATCTAAAAATCGATATTGATCGCTTTGATTATGGTGTGATCGGTCGTCGGCTGAAGCCAGAGAGTGATCTGGGCGGGCGCTTCAGTCTGAAAATGGATGTAAATTCACGTGCCGCGCGGTTGTCGCAGATGCTCGCGCATGGCAATGGCAATATCGACATCGCCGTTTGGCCTGAAAAACTACCTTCGGGCGTATTTGATCTGTGGGCAGTGAATCTTTTCGTGGCACTGCTACCGACACTCGATCCGTCGAATGCATCGGTGGTCAACTGCGCGGTGGGTCGCTTCACACTCAACGACGGAAAACTTGCGCAGCGTCAGTTGGTGGTTGATACCAGTCGAATGCGAGTGAATGGTGAAGCCCAAGTGAATTTTACGGATGAGCGGCTGCGCGTTCGGATGCAACCGCAGGCAAAGACTGCGCAGTTTTTGAGTTTGGCGACGCCAATCGAGGTGACTGGCAGCTTCGATCAGTTTAAGGTCGGACCTAACCCGGGTGATGTGATGCAAACCATCGTACGGATGGCGACTTCGATATTCTGGGTGCCGATACAAAAACTGATGGGTGACAAACTACCTGCCGATGGCGCAGATGTTTGTAATCCGCAGTTTCGGTGATGGCTTTGTTGAGGTAGACCGCATCACCAGTGTTAAGGCTTGGGGAGTGAGCAGCGATTTCTGGTCATCGGATTTATCGAGTACTGATAAATCTGTGCTTGCTCTGTGTGTTACTGCTGGACGTCGGCATTGTAGCGCTGATAGAGATTGCGGCCTGAAGATTTGGCGGCATACATCGCAGCATCCGCACGCTCGATTAAAAGATCTTCGCTGTCACCATCTTCCGGATACGCGGTGACGCCCAGGCTACAGGTCACTTCCAATGTGTGACCTTCGAAATCGATGGGCTCGCAGACTACTTGCATGATGCGTTCCAATAGTGAAGTGCTCAGTCGTGCCTCCGGGCCACCACGTAACAGCAACACAAATTCGTCACCGCCATAGCGTCCAATAATGTCATCTTGACGAAGTAATTGGCGAAGGCGCGCCGAGATAGTCTCTAGCAGACGGTCACCGGCGCGATGACCAAATTGGTCGTTGATTTGCTTGAAATGATCAAGATCGATAAACACTACCCAAAACGGCATTCCATGCCGTTTGGCGAAGGCTAGGGTTTCAGAGAGTGAGGTAATCAGTGCCCTGCGATTACTGACACCCGTCAGCGCATCGTGGGCAGCATAGTGGGCGATTTCCTTTTCGAGTCTCTTGCGATCAGAAATATCACGCGCCACCACCTGCATAGCGGCTTTGCCGTCGAAGGTCATAGGTAAACAGCGCAGCGCAATTTCGAAGCGGGATCCATCGAGTCGCGTTACTGTGGTTTCGATACGCTCGCTGGGGTCTTCCGTCGCACTCGCCGCATCCGATTCCAAACCGAGGTCATTTAATGTCAAGCCGATAAGCTGCTGCTGATTGTTTTCGGCAAACATGCGCCGCGCTGCGGGATTGACGAAAGCTAGTTTTCCGTCGATCTGCACCATGATGGCATCCGGCGAAAGCTCGACGATCAGACGATAACGTTCTTCGCTTTCCTGCAGTTTTTGCAGGGCAGCCTGACGTTCTTGCGCCTCGATGTGGAGCTCGAGACTTTTTTGCTCGAGCAGACTTTCGGCTTGTTGTCGCGCGCTGATCTCGCGTGCTAGCCGTCGCTGATGCAACGCCTCAGGCGTTGGCATTTGCGGTGCGCACCAGGGTGAAACGTGTCAGGGCTTCCTCGCCTTGCGCGGGTAACTCGGCGCGCTGAATGGTCATGCTTTCCTTGAAATGAGCGACGCAGCCCTCAATCAAGCCTTGGGCAAAATCGGCCATTCGGCGGCGTGATCGATAGATGAATACCATCTGCTGCTGACCGTTTTGCTCATACGTGAACGACGGTGTTTCGGCGTCACGGTACAGTTTGTTGACGTCCACGTGAATCGTGTTTTCAAGTGCACTCAGCAACGAAAAAACATCGCTGAAGGCATTGGTCATGTTGGGGTGAATTTCCACGAAACGCCCAAACAAATGCCGGCCAAAGTGCTGCAATAGATCGGGGACCGAGATGCCGGTTTGGGTGGCTAAGTTGGAGACCAGATCCACCATCTCTTGGTGGGGATAAGTGCCAACCGAGGTGTACGCGCCGTGGGTGGACAGCGAGGAAGCTTGGATGATGGTGTCGGCAGTTTTAGTAGAGAACTGCGACTCCACCATGTTGATGAATTCACGGAAGACGATGCCCTTCACAGTGCCGATCCCCTTAGGTGTGCTTTGCTTTGGTGAAGTGCAGAAGCGCAATGTACTACAAGTCACCTGTGTTGAGTGTTAGTTTCGTTTAAGGATCAGGCTGTTTTCCTCGGGTATCTAGATTAAAGTGAAATTCAGTTCTAAATTACAAACTAAATTTGCTGGCCGCGGGTCATCTCGGCGCTATGGTCGCTGGAATGCTGCGACTGGTAGCTGCGGCGCCTCTTTGAACTGCTTGGGTACGTCGCCGGTCAGTGTGGCCAGGAAGGCGACAATTTGGCGCACTTCCTGGTCTTGCAACTGACGACCTAGCTGTACACGTGCCATTACGCGGACCGCATCATCAAGGGTCGCCACCGAGCCATCATGAAAGTAGGGTGGTGTCATGGCGACATT